>NZ_CP061336.1:300000-600000 GCF_005473905.2 Ruminiclostridium herbifermentans | reverse complement strand
ATACTATGGCAGTTTCTTGAAATTTCATCCATTTATGTCAGTAGTTTTGAACATTGAGGTAGATCACGTGGATTATTTCAAGGATTTAAGCCATATTAAGTCAACCTTTGAAGAATTTGTTTCATTAGTACCTCCAAATGGATATATCGTGGCTTGTGCAGATGATGAAAATACGCTTTCAGTTGTGAAAAATAAAAATTGTAATATAATAACCTATGGTCTTAAAAATCCAAATGCTATGTGGAGTGCTAAAAATATTCGATATAATGAATTGGGATTTGGTTATTTTGATGTTTATAAAGACGGTGAAATGTTAGGTACTGTCTCTCTTTCAGTACCAGGAAAGCATAATATAAGTAATTCTCTTGCAGCCATTGCTGCCTGTTATACCTGCGGTTGTAGCATGGAGGATATCATATCTGGTCTGCTGGCCTTCGGAGGAAGTCACAAACGTTTTGAATTAAAGGGTTTGGTAGATGATATAAAAGTAATTGATGATTATGCCCATCATCCTTCTGAGGTTCAAGCCACTCTCAGTGCAGCTAAGAATACTGCACACAATAAGTTATTGTGTGTATTTCAGCCACATACCTATACAAGAACAAAAGCTTTTTTAGATAAGTTCTCAAATTCTTTTAGTGATGCCGATAATATTATAATAACTGATATTTACGCTGCTAGAGAAAAAGACCCAGGTGATATACATTCTAGCATCTTAGCAGAAAAGCTTCGTCAGAATGGTGTAAATGCCATTTACATCAGTGATTTTCAAGACATTGCTGAGTATCTTGATAAGAATGCCCAAGCAGGCGATTTAATACTAACAATGGGAGCTGGAGATGTGGTCCGAGTAGGTGAAATTTTCATAAACCTAAGGGGAAATAAGTAGTTTCCCTCAAATTCTAATCAAAATTAATTACACAACAAGTTAAGTAAATCAACATATAATACTAGCAATATATAATGGAAGTTCTTATGAACTTCCATTATATATTATATATTCGATTTTATTCAGTGCTTAAACCTTTGTCATAGCAAACTTTATTTCTCCCTCAGCCGCAAGCCTTCCATCAACTGTCGCCTTAACTTTTGCTTTAGTAACACCCATTTTTGATAAAAGTATTTCAGCCTCAAGAGTTAAAACATCTCCAGGTAGAACTTGATTTTTAAACTTCATGCTGTCTATACCTGCAAATACTCCTAATTTACCTTTATTCTCTTCTATAACAGCAACTGCTATGCCAGCTATTTGAGCAAGTGCCTCAACTATCAATACTCCTGGCATTATAGGATAATCCGGAAAATGTCCCTGAAAAAAAGGTTCATTTGCTGATACATTCTTAATTCCTACTGCTCTTTTTCCTGGTTCAAGTTCAATAACCTTGTCAACCAACAGAAATGGATACCTATGCGGTAATATTTCTCTAATTTCTTTATTTGTAAGCATTTAATCCCGACCTTTCAATATACCATAAGCAGCACAATTCTTGAATGTAGCTGCATTTTATGGTAATTATTTTATTTATTCTACTCAACTTTTCCACATAATAATCTAACGAGTGTTAGTTTTATTAATTTTATTTCTAAATTAATGCATCTCAGCATTTTTGATAGCAGCGCACATATACAACTCTTGCATAATAATACTTATGCTAACATCACATTATTTATAGCAAAACACGTATAGCCTGCTCAACAATGTAAACATATGAATATTACTCCCGCTATTACTTAAATACAAAATTCCTATATTCAATAAGTTTTATCACAAACTAATTTAGCATTTATCTATTACCATAAATTGTATTAATAAATATAACCTAATTATACTAAATACTATTTTTAGGTCAATATTATTACCAGGTAATATATTCTACTCATTATATAAATAATCCTCTTTTGCAGATGAACTTTATTAAAAATTAATTACCATAAACTAAATTTGTTGTCAGGCGTTGTCAGGCGGATGTTAGTTTTGGCATAGACAAGTTAGGAAAAATAAACTTTATTTGGACATAATACTTTTTCATGAAACAATGACAAGTAATAGGAGTTAACTTTATTGGATAAATAAATATTAGATAAATAACTATACAAGATAAATAACCATTTTGGATAAATTGAAAATAAATAAAACAATTCAATTCAAAATATAACTAATTCATATTTAAACTAAAAATCAAAGCATCTCTAGCTATTTGATTATAGATATTTAATTTTAGTAACTAAGCAATTCTGACAAAACCACTGCAATTAGCCAAATAAATATCAATTTTTTACCTTTACAATAAAAGCTCCTGCAACGGGTCTTTCTATCCCCCTATATGATGGCTTGTTTTTCAGTTCACCATCCACGAACATCTGAGACGTTGCACCTCCGTCTAGCATTGCAGCATGCTTAACTCCAATGGATACTAAATATTCAGCAAGTTCCTTACCTGTAAGCCCACTGCTATAGCCAGGCTGTCTGCCATCAACAACAAAAAGAACAACTCTACCATCCTCTTTTATTCCAATGGCCGTACGAGGATCTTGGTTATTTAATGAACCTACCCACCTATACTCATCAGGCACTACCGATATCCCATTATCTACCAGCATACAGCCACATTCATAAGCCTCATAAGGCTCAGTAAATTTAGGTTCCATTTCGATATTAATTTTATCCCCAACTTTAATACCTAGCTTATCAGGTAATTCAGAGTTTTTCCCAAAAAAACTAAGCAAGCTGCTATCCTTTTGTATAGGCACCTCTTGTAGTGTATCTCTAATTATAGAAGTAACTGTACCATTTTTAATACTAACAGATGTATTCTTTATACGAGCTCTATTTGTTGAACCGTATACATTTGTATATAAAACAATATTTCCATCTAATCCACTGCGATTAAGCTTATTAATATAGATTTTTTCACCATTTACACTAAATGATAATTGAGTAAATAGCTTTTCAAATCTTACACCGTTTTTATCAATCAACAAAACAGGATCTCTACCTGTTGCATTAATTACAAGTTCACTGTCAATAGCAACCATTCCCACAGGATCTCCATTCTCATAGAAAAAGCCCGCATTTATAGCAGCATACGCACCAGTTCTTTTACAAATTTCTGATAAATTCTCAAATCCAAATACATTATTATATGAAAGAACAGGTTTAAATTCTACTCTATTATCAAGGGGATCAAACTCTATTAAAAATATCTCTTGTTTCTTACCATTAATCGATGTTGTAATGTTCTTATACTCAATTGGAACTGGTCGTAACGCCTCTATTTCAGTTGTTTCAGCGGTTTGTGTAATAGGACTCTTCGTGTTTTCTGTATAAAATAAAAATTGTCCGGCATAAAATAAAATGCAGGACAATATAACAAATATACTAATAACTATAATCAAATTGTGATTATTTTTTCTCATCAATTATTCCTCCGGAAGTCTGGTTCAAAACCTCCTGCTTGCCATATTGCTTTGACATCTGCTTGTACATCATATCTCCAAGGCCTATTCCTCTTTGTGATGCTACCTTACAGAGCTCATCATCAAACATCGAATTGTATAACTCTGTAGCTGTATCACTAGAAAAATAATCTGATTTTGGCACTGTAGCTCTCATTTGTTTAAACATCATACTAATAAATATGCCTTCAAATTCTTTACAAACTTTCTTAAGTTCAGCATCATCTCCACTCTCAGCAGCTGCCTTAAGTCTTTTTTCAAAATCGTCATCAGCAACCTTAGAAGATGTGTTTTGGACACTATCAAGATTGTTTAAAGAATTAATACTTCCTATTTCCATATATACTCACCTATTTCATTAAGTTATTTGCAATCTGAAGCATATCATCAGAAGACTGAATTGCTTTTGAATTAACTTCATAAGCTCTTTGAGCAATAATTAATTTAACCATTTCATCAACAACTTGTACATTTGAAGCTTCTAGATAGCCTTGTTTTATTGTGGTTGAACTATACTCATCATCACTTACCTGTATTGGCTCTCCTGTAGCAGAATTCTTTGTGAAAAGATTTCCTCCTACAGCTTCTAAAGCATATTTATTAGGAAAAGTAACCATACCAATTGTTTGTCCTAAATCAACAGTCTCACCATCAGCATTTATATAACTCATAGCACCCTGTGAAGTAACAACAAGTTTGGAAATATCAACATCTGTATCAAACACTATCTCCTGTTCTGCACTGTCCAAAACAGGATATCCTTGTGATGTAGTCAATTTCCTAAGTCCATCCTCTGAAACGCTTATCTTAAACGAACCATCTTTAGTATATTGAACTGATTCATTTGGCATCAATATAGTAAAGAATCCTTCTCCGTCAATAGCAAAGTCTAAATTTGAACCTGTATGATCAAAATTACCACTATCAAAATTTCTAACTGTAGCACTCACCTGAGTACCATGTCCAACTTGAAGGTTTACTGGTCTACCTTTATCTTCAAGAACATATGCTCTTTCCATTGTCTGATACAATAAATCATTAAATTCTGCTCTTTCCTTTTTATATCCAGTAGTATTAACGTTTGATAAATTGTTAGAAATAACATCTACATTGAACTGCTGAGCTTTCATACCTGAGCCCGCTGTCCATAATGCTCTCATCATAACCATTACCTCCAAAAATAATATAAATTTCAAGTTATCTATTCAAATATATAATCAAAAGGGTTATCTAACTACACCCACCTCAGTTACAGCCTTTTCTAAAGTATTGTCCTGTGCTTGAAGAACCTTTTGACTTGCTTCATAAGCTCTCATTACAGTAATCATATCAACCATTTCATCAACTACATTTACATTTGACTGTTCAGAATATCCCTGAAGAACATTTCCAGTAAATTCAACAACCTCGCTGTCAGTATTCTGAATAAGATTGTTTCCAAACTTTCTTAGTTTAGTAGCATCAGCAAATTGAGTAATTTTGAGTCTATCAACTAATTTGCCATCCTGAATTATCTCACCCTTCTCATTCACAGAAAATTCCGTGTCTGAGAGCGTAATAGGTCCTTTTTCACCCATTACTAAATAACCTTCCTTAGTAACTAATTGGTTATTTGAATTTATGGTAAAAGAACCATCTTTCGTATAATATTCATTAATATTATTGTTATTATTTCCATCCATCATGCCTACTGTAAAAAATGCAGGGCTTACACCTGAACCGTCATCACTAATAGCAAAATCAAGCTTGCTGCCTGTTTGACTTAACTGCCCCTGTGTATAGTTAGTAAAAACTTCACCCACATCACTACTGAGCTGCATTCTTCCAATATTACCAGAAGGATTTAATGGGCTTCTGGTATCATTAATTCTCTTTGTTAATACAGAAGGAAAGCTCTCAAAAACAACAGTATCCTTTTTATAAGCATTAGTATTAACATTTGCCATATTATTTGTTATAACGTCAAGCTTTCTGGTATTAGCAAGCATACTCCATCCTGAAGTATATAATCCTCTAATCATAGGAAATCTCCTTGTTTAAATTCATTAATAGTTATATCGGTACTTTATATAAATTACTTAACATGAATATACTAAGAAAATTTTGCCTAAAATCAAATAAAATTTATTGAAGAAATAATACATTTTTTATTTAATAAAAGAGGATAGCCTTTAAAAGCTACCCTGCTTGATTATCAAATCCACATATAGTAAAATCACACTGTTAGTAAAAGAATTGCAAAATCCTCAACTCGAAAAAATGCGAAGACAGCGATGAATACACGAAATGAAAACTTCGCATTTTTAGGATCTATGTTTCAAACTATTTGAAGACAACGCACTTTCTTCTATGGCCTCTATATTATCTAAAGCTTTACCAGTTCCCATTGCAACACAGGATATAGAATCATCTGCAATAATAACATTTATTCCTGTCTTTTCTTGAATAAGCTTGTCTAGTCCATAAATCAAGCTTCCTCCACCTGTCATTACAATTCCTCTATCACTTATATCTGCAGCCAATTCAGGAGGTGTACGCTCCAGAACAGAATGAACTGCTTCTACTACACTTGAAATAGGCTCTTCTAAAGCTTCCATCATTTCAGTAGACGATATAGTAATAGTTTTAGGCAATCCAGATATTAAATTTCTACCCCTAATATCCATAGTCACCTCTTGAACTCTTGGATATACCGTTCCTATATTTATCTTTAGATCTTCCGCAGTTCTTTCACCAATCATAATATTATGCTTCTTACGCATATATCTAACGATTGCTTCATCAAATTTGTCTCCTGCTACCTTTATGGATGTACTTACTACTGTTCCACCTAAGGATATAACTGCTATATCAGTGGTTCCACCACCCATATCCACAACCATGCTGCCACATGCTTTTGAGATATCAATTCCAGCACCTATAGCTGCTGCTATTGGTTCTTCTATTAAATATGTCTTTCTAGCTCCAGCCTGCATTGAAGCATCTATAACTGCTCTTTTCTCTACTTCTGTAACTCCGCTGGGAACACAAACCATTATTCTTGGTTTAAAAAACTTCCTATTTCCAGTCGCCTTGTTTATAAAATATTTAAGCATACGCTCTGTAATATCATAATCAGATATTACACCATCTCTAAGCGGTCTAATTGCGACAATATTTCCAGGTGTTCTTCCTAACATTCTTCTAGCTTCTTCACCTACTGCTAAAAGTTTATTGGTATTTTTGTCAATCGCAACAACCGAAGGCTCTCTTAAAACAATGCCTTTTCCCTTAATATATACAAGCACTGAAGCTGTACCCAAATCAATACCGATGTCCTGTCCAAAACCCAAGCTTAACAACTCCCTTATTTCTTATTAAATAAATCAACACAATAATATATAATCACTTTATAACGCCTAAATTCAAAATAAAATTACTCGATTATAGAAAAATTTTAATTATTAAAAATTTTAATTATAAAAAATTTTAATTATAAAAAATTTCATTTATGAAAAATTTTATTTTATCAGTGGCGTGTAAGCGAGGCAGTAAATACTCTTCAGCGCTAGAAAGCAAAAGCGATACTGTCTACTTGTATAAGCGGACATTTTCTTACCTCGTTATAATATATAAACATTATAATTGTATGTTAATTTTAATTTTTTACCAAGTCAAAATTATCTAATAATTATATTATCATATTAAATTAAATATGCAATATTTTTGTATACTTTCAATATCTAATGACGCATTTTCACAGTCTTTATTTAGAATAAAAAAAATTTAGAAACTCCTTAACATGCATATACAACCTTCTCATACCTTGCTAAAAATATCAAACCGCCATTACATATAATACCTCAAACTCAAAAAAACTGGGAGGCCCAGCTCCAGTACCACTCTTACAGCACTCAATAATGAAGGATTGATTTTCTCTAATCTTTCGGTTACATCCTTATGGACTGTAGTATCAAAATGGAGAGAAATTATTTAATTAATAAATTGCATTTAAGCAAACAAAAAGTCACATTCTCGGCCTTTTGTTTGATCTTGCTTTTTATTACACAGTTTGCTTCTTATTCCTTTTCCATATATAAACAATCCCCAAAAATACAGCACATGTTCCAAATATAATAGTTACTATAGCCCAATTATTTTCTAAATAATTTTGATTAACTTTACCTCCAAAGCTAGCAGGTTGATTATCCTTAATTTGTGTATTTGGATCTACATACTGATTTTTAATTATATTGATGAAATCATTTGCTTCGTATATTTTATAATTTTCAATATTATACTCTTTATATAAATGTGTAAATGGAATTATATAATCTTTGTTAGCTGCTTTAATATAATAAAAGTCTAAATATAGTTCTTTAATTCTTGCATGCTTAACTTGCTTAGGAGTAATCTTTTCACTGCTTAAAATGTTAGCTAAGTTCTCAGGATTTAAGTAAAAGTCAGCAAGTTCTTCTTTTAGTTGAAATCCAGTAGAAATATCCCAACTTTCATTAGACTTTACTGCACGCACAGCCGATACAGCGTTACCATTGCTATCTTTAACTAGTAACTCCCACATTACAACACTGCGCTTAAATAATTCATCTATGTTAGAATATTTTTTCAAATTATCTCTAATCCAATAAATCTTATAATACTCATCTGATTCTTTTGAATCCT
The DNA here is from genome assembly GCF_005473905.2 of Ruminiclostridium herbifermentans. Lineage (NCBI taxonomy): Bacteria > Bacillati > Bacillota > Clostridia > Eubacteriales > Oscillospiraceae > Ruminiclostridium > Ruminiclostridium herbifermentans. The sequence goes on along the minus strand of NZ_CP061336.1, from coordinate 591,882 downwards.
TACCCAAATTTATGTTCTCGGAAGGTTCATCATTCAAATTCCCTTTTATGACATTTACTATCATGTCTTTTTCAGAATCATCATCTAGTATTTCTATATTTAAACTCTTGTGTATGGTCTTTATAGTATTATTATCTAAAGCAAAAGTATTTGTACATAACATACATAAGAGTATTAACACAATAGATGAAGAAATACATTTTTTTGTCATACAATACCTGTACCTTATAATTATTCTTTCAAATATAAAATTAATGCCCGTCTAAACCACCTAACTTCTTTATCAACACTTATATAGAAATAATACCATATATAATAATATATTCAAATTTTTATATACAAAGTAAATCTGAAACATCTCTGGTTTGTTGTCAAAACATCTGATACTAGTAAGTTTATCTGAGCGTATCAGGCATCTTTCACATTCACAACAGATGGCTCATGCTTTGCCAAAAACAACAAATAGCCATTATATATTCCCCCAACTCAAAAAAGCCGGGAAAACCCAGCTTAATGCTTATCTTTAATCGTAATTAATTTTATTTAAACAAAAACGTAATTTTTATTTTGCTTGATATTTCGCTTTTGTTGCTTCTCCACCACGTATATGTCTTTAAGCCTTAGTTTCCTCAAGTATTACCTTTAAATAACTTATAAGCGAAAGATTGCATTTTATATATTCTTTCTGTTACATCCTTGTGAACTGCAGTAATAAAATGGAGAGAATCTTTATGAAATCTCAAGCATAAACTGTTCAAGTAACTTATGTACATTTGTATAAGGATTCATATCTTTAATATTATTTTCAATTTTATTGCCTGCTGACTCATGCAGTTCATATAATTTCTGTGCATTTTTTATAGCATCCTCAACACTACCTTTTCTGATTATTTCTCTTATTGTACCTGCATTTGCTTTAACATAATCATTAGCAAGATGGATTCCAAGCTTCTCATATATTTTTTTCTTTGACATCTTGCTATCAACTATTTCAAAATGCATCAACAGCCAAACTTCAAATAAAAAATTCGAAACTAAAAGATTATATTCTTTTGTTGATGCTATCATATCATTAATAACGCTTTGAATATCCTTCGGAGAATCACAATCAAAAATTAGATATTTTGTATAGTTAATATACTTTCTATTATTTGATTCTGATTCCATAAAGTTATTAGCAAAATTGAAAACTTTTCTAGAATTTCCATTTGCAGATTCAGTCTCAATTTTGATATCGGTATACTTATTTTTCTTATTTATTATATTAGCGAAATAATCTAAATATAGCTTTTCCGTCATGCCCTCACAGAAAATAATAATCCTTCCTAGAAACTGCTTCTCTATTGCCACTTTCCTTTCAGGTGTTAATGTTGTTTTAGGCATTTTTAGTCACCACCAATTATTTCATCGTAATTAAATATAGGAATGGCTCCGTACTTTCCTTGAAGATAATCCTTATTAAAGCTAGCATCTTCACGAACTTTTAAGTCTGATAATGCATAAATTTTTGAAACTCCTTTAATATCCTTGTCAACAAATAGAACCTCATCTCGTCTAAACTGTTCTTTGTTTAGTATTGATATATCATGAGTAGTAAATATAAGCTGGGCTTTTTTATTACTGTTATCTTGAAAAATATCTACAATTAACTTTGTCAAAAGTGGATGTAATCTTGCAGATAGTTCATCTACAATAAACACTCCCCCGTTTTCAGTCATTTCAATTACATTTTGTATATATGATAAAAATCTCAGTGTTCCAGTGGATTCTTGTATTAAATCGAAATATTGTTTGCCAGTCACCTCACCAGCAGAATTATAAACATTATGGATAGACTTAACTATCTGTTTTTCCGTTTCCTTCCCTGTCTCCTCGTCTAATACGATTTTCTTTTGAACCTCCAATCCTGATATACCAACATCAATTCGCTTCAGATATGATACTATTTTATTTCTATACTTCTTATCTTTTAATATTTTATCATTAAAACTAACCATGCCTCCTACTTTCTTTATACTTACTTCAAAGAATATCTCCAAATAAACATTGTAATCCTTAATGAAAAAGTCAATGAAATCCTTCAACACAAGCTCTTTTTCTGTTTTATCAAGCAAATATTCAAGTACAGAAAGATGAAGTCTTTCAGGAATTACTTTTGAGTATTTATTTAAAATGTTTCGATATTGACTCCCGAACGAGAGCTTATTTCCATTCCTTTCAAAAACTTTATTTTCATTTATATAATACCATTCACTCAATACATTATCAGGAGTACATTCGAAACCATATTGAATAATTTTATTATTATAACAAAAAATGATTTCGAATTCTGATACGTTATCACTTTCGTCTGATAAAAGAAACTGATCTAATTCTACTTTAAATTTATTATCAATTTCTGTATTATCAGATTTACGATTTGATAAAAATTGTTCAAAAATATATTTTTTAAAGAAGTACATAGCCGAGATAAGGTTTGATTTTCCTGAAGCATTTGCTCCATATATTGCAGTGGTTTTTAAAACCTTCATTTTATCATTAATCTCTAAAACATGTGTTGGATGCTGAATATAAGAAGTTGCCCTAAAATCTATTATTACTTCATCCTTAAAAGACATAAAATTTCTTGTTTTAAACATTATAAGCATATAATTCACCCCTAATTATTCTGAATATAGTATATTATTTTTTCTTAGTTTTTTCAATTATTTCTCGTAATTTTCGTATTTTTTTAAAATTTTATCACTTTTTTTAATATATATAACCCTATTATAACCTATTTTTTCGAACTATATTCTATTTATAAAATAAAAAAATCATTAAGTAGTTCCTTAACATGCACCTACAACATTCTCATGCCTTGCCAAAAACAACAAATAGCCATTATATATTCCCCCAACTCAAAAAAGCTGGGAAAACCCAGCTTAATGCTTATCTTTAATCGTAATTAATTTTATTTAAACAAAAACGTAATTTTTATTTTGCTTGATATTTCGCTTTTGTTGCTTCTCCACCACGTATATGCCTTTCAGCTTTATTCTCCTCAAGTATTACTCTTACAGCGCTCATTAATGAAGGATTGATTTTCTCGAGTCTTTCGGTTACATCCTTATGGACTGTAGATTTTGAAATGCCAAATTTTTTAGCTGCGTACCTGACAGTTGTCTTTTTGTCAATAATATAATTTGCGAGTTCCAAAACCCGTTCCTCTATATATTCCTTCAACCATATACCCCCCTTTGATAAGGCAATATTTAATGCTTATGCATTATTGCATTTATATAGCTATTCTTATAGCAAGAAATATAAATTTGGCTCTATCTATAGAAAAACCTTTAATACTTAGCTTACAAAGCTTTTGTAAGAACCGGTTGTACCTATTCTTCAGGCTAAGTTCACTTATGCTTTATAAACTTATACCTTTCTATTTTTTAAGCCGTTTTGTAATCTATAGTGTATATATATGCCTTCAAATCTAGGCTTATGAATATATAGGAAGAATTTTTATTTGTAATGTTTTTCAGTAAATTATAGTCATTTCAGAGTCCTATCTCAATGTAAACAAGTTGAGTGTATATTTGTAATTAATAGTATTATAATTATCTATATATACTTGTTGACTTTTGAGTATAAATGCATTAAAATTAATTCATAGTAACCATATATGAAATGTATAATTACTACAAATAATCAATGCTTCTTATGTTTAATGACACAATTTCAATTATTTAATTGAAAAAGACGAAATTATATACATTACTCACGTACTTACTTCAGCACTAAGAAATCATTTCATCTTAGCCGGTATAAACACATAATTTCTCTAACATAGCAAATGTATTTTTTGAAAGCTATAAACAAATGACTTAATAAATTTATATCTGTAAGTAAGAAATACTCTTATAAGAAATAATCTTATTTATAGTTTCTTCAACATATTAAAATACAGCAATTGAATAAAATTTATATATATACAAAAATTAATCAAAATGCAGTATAAGAAAATTAATAGATTTTAAGAGGAGGAGTTATTATATGTCAAAGGTTTACAAAAGCTTAACAGATTTAATTGGCAGAACACCATTGCTTCAATTATCAAATTATGAAAAGAAAAATAATCTTAATGCAACTCTTATCGGTAAGTTAGAATATTTTAATCCTGCTGGCAGTGTAAAAGACAGAATTGCAAAAGCTATGATTGATGACGCTGAAGCAAAAGGCATATTAAAAAAGGATTCAGTTATTATAGAACCAACCAGCGGAAATACAGGTATAGGCTTAGCTTCAGTTGCAGCTGCCAGAGGCTATAGAATTATACTTACTATGCCAGAAACTATGAGCGTAGAACGTAGAAACTTATTAAAAGCATACGGTGCAGAACTTGTATTAACAGAAGGCACTAAGGGTATGAAGGGTGCTATAGAAAAAGCCAATGAACTTGCAGCTGAAATACCAAACAGCTTCATTCCCGGCCAGTTTGTAAATCCAGCAAATCCTGCAATTCATAGAGCAACAACAGGTCCTGAAATCTGGGAAGATACTGACGGAAAGGTTGATATTTTTGTTGCTGGTATCGGAACTGGCGGAACAATTACAGGTGTAGGCGAATATTTGAAATCAAAAAATCCCAATATTAAAGTAGTGGGAGTTGAACCAGCAAGTTCACCTATCCTTACAAAGGGATATGCAGGCTCACATAAAATTCAGGGTATAGGTGCCAACTTTGTACCTGATACACTGAATACTAATATTTATGATGAAATAATTCCTGTTGAAAATGAAGCTGCTTTTGCAACAGGAAGAGAACTTTCTAAGACAGAAGGTCTTTTGATTGGAATTTCTTCTGGTGCAGCACTATGGGCAGCAACCCAGTTGGCAAACAGACCAGAAAATGCAGGCAAAACAATTATAGTTTTACTCCCCGATACTGGCGAGAGATATTTGTCAACACCATTATTTGCAGACTAAAACACTGTATATGGCCTATAGTATTGACATTTGCTCAATTTTTACTAGTTAATTACTATCGGACGATACATCGGTTAATATTCGATGATATCTTCCGATAGTTTAGGTTTGAGGCTAATTTAAAAAACATCATTGTACGAAACGTATGCTTTTTCGAGCACAAAACACCGAACAGGTTTTTGATGTTTTGGTGCAGGGTATCAATATCCTAAGCAATCAACCCTAATATATAATTTTTAACTATTATTGCTTTGCCTATGTCTTAAATATATGCTATAGTTATCTAAATTGTAATTTGCAATAATACTAGGAGGCTCAAAATGAAAGCAATAATTGATAAGCTATATAATACACAAAACTTAGATAGAGAAGAGTTTCTTAATTTACTCAATAATTTTGATACCAATATTAGTGAATACTTATTTTCCAAATCACGAGAGGTTGCTTTAAAGCATTTCGGTAATTCAATTTATACAAGAGGTCTAATAGAGTTTACTAACTACTGTAAAAATAATTGTTATTACTGCGGCATTAGAAGCAGCAATAAAAACACAGAGAGATATAGATTAAGCATAGATGAAGTGCTTTCCTGTTGCAAAACTGGTTATGAGTTAGGCTTTCGCACCTTTGTACTGCAAGGCGGTGAAGATAATTACTTTTCTGACAATGAAATAGTTGATATTCTAAAAAAAATCAAGTCTAATTATTCAGACTGTGCTATTACTCTCTCAATAGGTGAAAAAAGCTATGAATCCTATAAACGCTACTTTGAAGCAGGTGCAGACCGGTATTTGCTTCGTCATGAAACTGCAAATGAGGAGCATTATCAAAAGCTTCACCCAAAAAGCTTATCCTTAAGTAACAGAAAACAGTGCTTATATAATTTGAAGGATATAGGCTTTCAGGTGGGTACAGGATTTATGATAGGTTCACCTTATCAGACAATGGAGAATATTGTTGAAGATTTAATGTTCATTAAAGAATTTTCTCCCGAAATGGTGGGTATGGGTCCCTTTATACCTCACAAGGACACAATATTTTCTAACGAGCCTGCTGGCAGCTTAGAATTGACACTATTGCTGATTGGAATTGTACGATTATTGCTGCCAAATTCACTTATTCCTGCTACTACAGCTCTTGGTACAATTGATAAAAATGGGCGCGAAAAAGGCATTCTTGCAGGTGCAAATGTTGTAATGCCAAACCTCTCTCCTGTTTCTGTACGTAAGAAATATTTATTATACGATAATAAAATTTGCACAGGTGAAGAGGCTGCAGAATGTAACCATTGTCTGCAAAACCGTATGAAAAGCATTGGCTATCAGCTAGTTGTCGATAGAGGAGATTATAAATATAAATAATTCAACTTTTTAAGAATAAGAACATAGGGATTCAAACTTAAAGAATGAAAGGTTAATTATTTTATTAAAACTTGTTTGATTACAAGGCAGCAGCCATTAGTATTAAAAATAGATGGACTTTTCATTAGAAAATTGAGAAAATAATGTATCATTTTTATAAACAGGGTTGACTAAGAACTTATCCGTAACTAGCCTTTTTAAGGCCATTGCCTATTATTAAATAGGCTTTTACTTAAAAGTTCTTTAGTCAACCCTTATTATTTTTTAGAAAAACATGCTTAATAATATTTATGGTATAAATCACTAGCATAATTAACTATTAGTTTTTTCATAACTTAAGTATAATGCCAATCTTCCATATTGGATTTTCACAGCATTTTTTTCATAAATAAATTCTGAAATATTTATCTCTAGAATTATGGTATTATAAAATTTATATTTCTCGTTACACTCCTATATCTAATGCATATTGCAATAAATATAGGTGTTATTTATTGCACAACTATGGCTTTTAACCATACTGTAATTCTTAACTTCTAACACTATTTGTAAGATTTCCTGTATATTTCAACTACATCCTCGTGAGAAAGCTGAGCAGCATCACAATTAAATAGTGCTCCCATTGTTTCCCTTGCATTTTTCGCTATTTTGTCAAGTTCTTCCAGATTCACACCATAATCGGACATTTTGAGTTCATCCACACCACATGCCTTTTTAAGCTTTGCCAATTCCGTAACAAAATCCATAGGCTCTTTTGCATCAAGTTTACCAAGAGCCTTTGCCATATCTACAAGTCTTTTGTCACAGGCACCTGATTTTGCAAAAAATGTGTAGTATTCTTCACTAATCATAATTAAACCTGCTCCATGTGGCAATTCTGGATGAAATGCACTAAGAGCATGCTCTAAAGAGTGCTCAGATGTACAGCCTGAAAGCCACTCAACCATACCTGCTAAAGTATTTGCCAGAGCGACCTTTTCACGAGCCTCCTCATTTGAACCATCATTAACAGCAACTTTAAGATATTTCCCTAATAATTCAATACTCTTCAACGCATACAAATCACTCATCTCATTTGCAACTACATTTATATATCCCTCTGTACTGTGAAATAATGCATCAAATCCCTGAAATGCAGTCAAATGTGGTGGAACTGTCATCATTAAATCAGGGTCTACTATTGATAATGTGGGAAAAGTTTTGTCATAACCATATCCAATTTTCTCATTACTGATGTCATTTGTTATAACAGTCCAAGGATCAGCCTCTGTACCAGTTCCTGCAGTTGTTGTGATAGCCACTATTGGTAACGGATCATTTGGTACAGGCTTTGCCTTTCCAGAACCACCACTGATATAATCCCAATAATCGCCTTCATTAGTGGCCATTACTGCAATTGATTTTGCCGAATCTATACTGCTGCCGCCGCCAAGTCCTATTATAAAGTCACATCCGCTATCCTTTGCAAGTTGTGCTCCTTCCATTACATGCGGCTTAATTGGATTTGGCAATATTTTATCAAACAATACATATTCAACCTTTGCTATTTTCAGCTGTTCTTCAAGTCTGCCAAGATATCCGTGTTTTTTCATTGACGTTCCTGCCGAGGTTACAATTAAAGCCTTTTTACCAGGCAACTTCTGTTTATGCAAATTCGATAACTGGCCCTTACCAAACAGAATTCTTGTGGGCATAAAATAATTAAAACTCATTAAAAAATCCTCCTGCATTTAAAATTTTTATTCTCTAATGTACTAATTCATATACTTATTGTGATAATAATAAGTATGAACACTTATAGACAGAGTTAATAGTCTATATTAGTTAGTAATTTGTAACTTATTCTAAACAAAATAAAATATAACATTGTATATTTATTTTAAGTACTACTATTTTAATATACCATTTTTTTAATAATATAAAACAATATAATTATTATCAATTTTTCTGCTAATTATTATATCTACTTCCCATAGTACTCTCCGTGCAATATATATCTATTGCTCGCCCACGAATTTGATGCTGAAATAATTACAGTGAAGAACAATCATGTTTGTCAAATGTATTCAGCGGTATAATTAGCTATGATACCCCCCTATACAAATTCAACAAATATCTTGTTAGTAACACATTTAGATAAGTTTATGCAGAAGCACCAGTAATCATGTACTTTAAAGTCAAAAAAGCCGCCTATTCAAATGAATAAGCGACTTCTTTGAGAATATATAACATATTAAGAGAGAGACTACCTTCGCTAACCTGCTAATTCATCAGCAGATACATTTTCCTTACCATAATAAGCTCTTAAATACATTTCTTTCATTTCACTCATAAGTGGATATCTTGGATTTGCACCTGTGCACTGGTCATCAAATGCCTGTTCTACCATTTCATCTAAAGTTTCAATAAATTTACTTTCATCTATACCAGCTTCTTTTATTGTCTTAGGAATTCCAACCTTAGCTTTTAAATCATCAATCTTAGCAAGTAATTTATTAAATTTATCTTCATCATTTACACCATTAATTCCAATAAAGGAAGCAATTTCAGCATATCTCTTTAATACTTCAGGATACTTGTATTGTGAGAAGGTACCCATTTTTGCGGGTGCCTCAGCAACATTGAATTTCATAACCTCATTAATAAGAAGGGCATTAGCAACCCCATGCGGCAAATGATGGAATGCTCCTAGCTTATGAGCCATTGAGTGACAAATTCCCAAGAAAGCATTAGCAAATGCCATACCAGCTATAGTTGAAGCATTAGCCATTTTTTCTCTAGCAATAGGATCCTTTGCTCCATTTTCATACGCTGATGGAAGATACTCAAATATGCTCTTAAGTGCCTGCAAAGCTAGACCATTTGTATAGTCTGAAGACAACATTGAACCATATGCCTCAATTGCATGTGTTAATGCGTCTATTCCTGATGCAGCTGTTAGACTCTTTGGCATATGCATCATCAAATCCACATCAACAATTGCCATATCTGGCATCAACTCATAGTCAGCAAGAGGATACTTTACTCCTGTCTGCTCATCAGTAATAACTGCAAAAGGTGTTACCTCTGAGCCCGTACCTGCTGATGTTGGCACTGCTACAAAATATGCTTTTTCACCCATTTTAGGGAAGTTATATACTCTTTTTCTTATATCCATAAATCTCATAGCTAAGTCTTGGAAGTCAACCTCAGGGTGTTCATATAATGTCCACATTATTTTACCTGCATCCATTGCTGAACCACCGCCAACTGCTATAATAACATCTGGTTTAAATTCGATCATAGCCTTTGCACCAAGCTTTGCACACTCAAGTGTTGGATCTGGAGCCACATCAAAGAATGTAAAATGGCTGATGTTCATTTCATCTAATAAGTTTGTAACTGCCTTTGTATAACCATTATTGTACAAGAAAGTATCTGTTACTATAAATGCTCTCTTTTTGTTCATTACATCCTTAAGTTCTCTTAATGCAACACCTAAGCAGCCCTTTTTAAAATATACCTTTTCTGGTGCTCTAAACCATAACATATTTTCTCGCCTTTCTGCAACAGTCTTAATATTGATAAGATGCTTAACTCCAACATTCTCAGAAACTGAATTTCCTCCCCATGAACCACATCCAAGTGTTAATGATGGTTCTAATTTGAAGTTATACAGGTCTCCTATTCCTCCATGTGCAGATGGTGTATTTATAAGAATTCTGCAAGTTTTCATTGCTTCAGTAAATTTATTAATTTTCTCCTTACCGCTTACTACATTGATATATAAAGAGGATGTATGTCCGAACCCCCCATCAGCTACTAGCTTTTCAGCCTTTGCCAATGCATCTCCAAAGTTTTTTGCTCTATACATTGCTAAAATAGGTGAAAGCTTTTCATGTGCAAACGCTTCTGATAGTTCAACAGATTCTACTTCACCAATTAGCATTTTAGTATCATTAGGGACACTGAAACCTGCTAGTTTTGCAATAGTATATGCAGATTGACCAACTATTTTTGCATTTAAGACTCCATTAATCAAAATAATATCTCTAACCTTTTGAGTCTCATCTTTATTTAACATATATGCTCCACGACGAACAAACTCTTTTCTGACCTCATTATAAACCTTGTCTAGAACTATAACTGACTGTTCTGAGGCACAAATCATACCATTATCAAAAGTTTTTGAAACAATAATTGAACTAACCGCCATTTTTATATCAGCACTATCATCAATAATAGCTGGTGTATTACCAGGCCCAACTCCAATTGCAGGCTTACCTGATGAATAAGCTGCCTTAACCATTCCAGGTCCGCCAGTGGCAAGGATTATATCTGCTTCCTTCATAACAATACCTGACAGTTCAATTGAAGGTTCATCTATCCAACCAATAATTCCTTCTGGTGCACCTGCTGCTACAGCTGCATCTAGGACTATTCGTGCTGCTTCGATAGTGCATTTTTTTGCTCTAGGATGTGGTGAAAAAATAATACCATTTCTTGTTTTCAGAGATAATAATGCTTTAAAAATTGCAGTTGATGTAGGGTTGGTTGTTGGTACTATAGCCGCTATTACACCTAATGGTTCAGCAATTTTAGTTATTCCAAACGCTTCGTCCTTTTCAATTACACCACAGGTTTGAGTATCCTTATAGGCATTATAAATATACTCTGATGCATAGTGGTTTTTTATAACTTTATCTTCTACAATTCCCATTCCTGTTTCTTCATGTGCCATTTTTGCAAGAGGAATTCTATTTTTATTAGCAGCTAGTGCGGCAGCCAAAAATATTTTATCTACCTGCTCTTGAGTATAGGTTGCAAATACTTGCTGTGCTTGCCTTATCTCAGATATCTTTTCCTGCAAACTCTCTACACTATTTACCACTAAATTTTTATTTGACATAATTATTCACCCTCCATTTTTAGATTTTAACGCTTAGATTCAAAACGAAATTTTTCTATTTGCAGAAAATTTCATTACATAAGCGGTAATTAACAAGGCGGAAAATACTCTCACTTCCTAACAATTAAAATCGGTAATAACCATTTAAAAAGTGGGACGCTTGCTTCCCTCGGTATAAATACTGCTTAGTTGTAATAACACTCTAATTATTGTTATTTTTTTAACAATCAATTGTAAAAAAAATATAACTTACATAAATTGTATTTACTAATGACTAAAATGCATATTTTTAATATGTTAATTATTTAACAACTTCTACAATTACATTTTACAACCTTGTTAAATAATTGTCAATACTATATTTAAAATAATTTTTTGAATTTATTATAGATAATTACTATTAAACTTTGACAATAAAATATATACAACAAGCATTAATAAACTTAGAAACTATATATTATAGATGTTCAAACTCATAATAAAAACGGTTCTATATCTGAACTTTGAAAACTTCAGACCAAGAATTCTACATACCCTAAAAATGAACAAGAGCCAATCACTCGTTAAAGCGATCGGCTCAGTAAAAATTTCAGTTTACTGTTCCACCCCAACTATTTACATAAACCCGAAAAAAAGCAATCGGCCCTTTAATAATTTCAGTTTACAGTTCTACCCCAACTATTTACATAAACCCGAAAAAAAGCAATCGACCCTTTAATAATTTCAGTTTACAGTTCTACCCCAACTATTTACATAAACCCGAAAAAAAGCAATCGACCCTTTAATAATTTCAGTTTACAGTTCTATCCCAACTATTTACATAGAACCCAAATAAAAAGCGCACATAGCGAAGAGCATTAATACTCCCTACCATGTGCACCTTTAAAAATAATTGTAGTTTCTATTCTTAGCTATGTAACTTTCATACTAATTATTATTAGACTTTGACTTAGTGTATACATCAAATGCAACGGCTGCTAAAAGAACCATACCCTTTATTGTCTGCTGCCAATCGATTCCGACTCCCATAATTGACATACCATTATTTAATACGCCCATTTAGTGGTGTTCTTCTTATAGACGGCAATCCTGTATCTATTGAAGATGTCAGTAATGCTAGGACAAATGGAATTTATTGCGTATGGCAGGATATAAATCTATACCCAAACCTTACTGTAGCAGAGAATATTTTTATGGATTATTCCTATTCAAAAAAGAAATTATTTACAACAGTAAATAAGTATAAGATGCATCAAGATTGCAATGATATTTTTAAAAGTTTCGGCATAGATATTAATCCACGATCTACTGTAGCCCAATTGGGATTTGCCCAAAAGCAGTTAGTTGAAATAGTAAAAGCTTATGTATCCAATGCAAAAATTATAATATTTGACGAGCCTTCTTCTGCATTTACTTCCTCTGAAAAAGAAATTATATTTAAAATTATACGTTCACTAAAAGAGAAGAATACTGCTATTTTTTATATTACTCATTTAGTAGAGGAAATAGAGTTGATTGCAGATAGATTTACAGTAATGCATCAGGGCAAAGTTATTGGAACTCGTAAAGTTGGCAGCGGAACCAAAGAAGATATAATTAAGATGCTTTCTGTACCAGCTGAAGTAAAGCGTTACCCTCGGTTAGACATACCTCTCGGTGATATAGTTATGTCAGTTAAAGACTTAAGTGCAGCTGATATCCTTCATTCAATAAGTTTCGATCTGAGAAAATCAGAGATTCTAGGTATAACTGGGCTTATGGGTGCTGGAAGATCACTGCTTGCACAATGTCTCTTTGGCATAGTTCCCATAAAAAGCGGTTGTATCGAAATAGATGGGCAAAAACAAAAAATTACATCCCCACATGACGCAATAAAAAAAGGTATTGCTTTTCTTCCCGAGGATAGAGCTGTAAGTTCTATATTTGGTTGTCTCAGCTTGGAAAATAATGTTACTGTATCGTCTCTAAAAAGATTTGAGCAGTACAAATACCTGCATAACCAAATAATGACCGATGTTACAGATACATATATTAAAAAACTAAGCATCAAGCCTGGTCTTCTAAATGACTTGCTTGAAACCTACAGCGGAGGCAATCAGCAAAAACTGCTGTGGCACGTTGGATAATGAGCCGTTCAAAAATATATATCCTTGATGAGCCTACACGTGGAGTTGACATAGCTTCAAAAATAGATATATACAACATAATGCTTGATTTAGTCACAAAAGGCGCATCTATAATATTGATTTCATCTGACGTGGAAGAAATATTAGGAATGTGTGATAGAGTACTTGTGCTTGCAGAAGGACGAATATCTGGTGAATTTAATCGAAATGAAGCAACAAAAGAGGATATAATGTATAAATCTACAATAAAAAGCTTACCTTAGACTAATCACTTGGATATTTTATACATAACTGGTAACCAGTTTTGCCTAAGAACTAGAAAGCTTTTTGGCAACAAGCCACTATCAATACTATCGAACCACATATTATTTGTGCAGAGTTTTGCACTAAAAGCTCATTATAACTCATTATATTAGTAGATTTCTATATATTCTCCCAGTTCCTTAAATAATTTACTTGTCTCAACATCATCAGGAACTACTAAAGTCAAGGGTTCATTTAACTTAAGAATAAACATGCCTAAAATAGATTTTGCATCAGCCATTCCACTTTTTCCGTGTATCCATATATCAAAATGATATTTTGTCACAATTGAGTTTATTTTCTCAATATCTTCTATGTTTTTGATTTTAATTGGCCTAACCATATTAACCTCCACACCTTTTTTATTTTATAGCTAAAAGTATGCTCATTTTCGAGTAAAATTATTAATTACATTCGAAATAAATTTTACAAAACAAACATATGTATTGGTGTTATATGGTAATAACCTTCTGTTAACATTTCATTATTAAAATGCCAGACATACATTACACTAAAACCGAACATGCAATTAACAAGAAAATGCTCTGATTGATTTCGCACACTGCTCCAAGTATATCACCTGTCGCTCCGTCAATCTTTTTGCTTAATACCTTTATTAATAGAAATGCGCTTATAGGAGAAACTGCCAAAACAATCCACATTTTGTAGTCGAAAGTTAATAAGCTAATCACAATATATATTATTAATCCACCAATCAATTCCTTTTTACCGCAGAAATCAATAAAAGACTTACCTAGGCCTTCTTCTCTCCTAGCATAAGTAGATACAGCAGAACTTATCAATGAACCAATTCTGCCTGCCATAGGCATCAACATTACAACCCTCAAAAAATATGTGCTGTTTATTTGGCATAACGCAGCATAATTTATTAACAGGACACTTACTATCGCTAGTACTGCGTTTGTTCCAACCCTACTGTCCCTCATTATTTCCAGAATCCGTTCTTTGGAACGATTTGAAAAAAGCCCGTCAAAGGTATCACCTAATCCATCTAAATGCAATCCTCCTGTTATTAAAATATAAGTAATCAAAACTATAGCAGCCACCAGAGGTTTTGAAAGTAGATACAGCAATCCAAATGAAAATGCTCCCAAAATAGTTCCAATCACTATTCCAACTAATGGGGCAAAAACCAAGCCTTTACCAAAGTCCTCAGCATCTGCTGAAAGCCTTAATTTAATAGGTATTCTTGTGAAAAATTGCAGCATTAGCACCAGTCTCTTTATTGCTGTATTCAAATTTATGTTCCTCCTTTATTTCTCTTCATCAATTCTCCCATAACTTCTAATATACCCACATATAGGTACTAATGTTATATACCGAGATGTTTTGCTGTTCAATCAAATAAATCGATTGTTATCAAGGTTATGAATATCCAACCGACATCGGTGATTATTCCTTTCAGCTATGTAAGTCATTTGTTATCCTAAGCAGGGTGATGTTGATACCACTAGCGACATCACCCTTTCAGCTATATAAGTCATTTGTTATCGCTGTATATTATGATATCGGACCATAGCTTAAATTTGCGACTTAATCCCCCTACAAATTATAAAGCAATCCAACTAAACTGCATTAAAAGAACCACTGCTTATACAGTACACCATGTAAAGCAGTGATTTAAAGCATGTTTTCTACAATTTAAATTCAAAATAGTATTATTTTATTTTCATTGGTATACCAGACACACAGAAGTATACTTCATCCGCAGCTCTTGCAATTAATTGATTCATCCTGCCAGCAATATCCCTAAAATCCCTGCTAATTGCTGTTGCTGGAACAATCCCAAGCCCTATTTCATTGGTTACTATTACAAATGTTACATCTGACATTTTTGACAGGCCAATTAATCTTTCAATCTGATGCTGAATAGAATTCTCAATTTCTTGAACCTCGTCTCTCGTCAAGCTGTCCCAATCATTAGTTTCTTCAAACATTAGATTGGTAATCATTATTGTAATACAATCTAAAAGCACTGCTTCTTTACCATGGATATGGTTAGATATTGCTAAATCTAAATTTTTATATTCTTCAAGAGTCTCCCAATCAGATGGTCTCTGTGCTTTATGCTTTGCAATTCTCTGCTTCATCTCATCATCAATAGGCTTTGATGTTGCCACATAAAGCACATTATTCCCGCATTCCTTAGCTATTCCTTCAGCAAAGGAACTCTTTCCGCTGCGAGCACCCCCGGTTACTAAAATTAGCCTAGACATTTAAGTCTCCTTTACTTAACTTATTAATAACTCAATTTTCACAGATAAAAGTAATAAAGTAACACACCAATAGACTTTGCTGTAAAAATTTAAGAGGCCATAAATCAACTCATTGTACTTATCAATTCTGAACTGAGTTTGCAGGCAATCTGCTTAACTTACAGCTGGTATGCGAGTACCACTTAGATAAATTGGTTACTTGATTAAAGATATTTGTTTGAATTTGTTGATGAAGAATTCTACCGAGAGCTGTATGAATCAATCAATACAAATTCATCAAATATCTTGTAAGTAAGCCAGCACTTTAAATTTACCTGCAAGCTTCATAAAATAATTTACACCGCAACAAATTATAAAATATCATCTTTAAAGCTTTCGCCTGGGAAGGTATTATCTATCTCAAAGATATCAGCAATAGTACTGGCAATATCACAGAAAGTTTTCCTAGTTCCTAAATTTATTTCCCTTTTAATTCCTTGTCCATATAGCAGCAGCGGAACATACTCTCTTGAATGATCAGTGCTTGCTGTAGTTGGGTCACAGCCATGGTCAGCTGTAATAATAAGCAAGTCATCCTCCCTCATTTTAGATATTATTTCTAGAAGACGTCTATCAAACTCCTCAATAGCCTGCTTATAGCCTTCTGGATTGTTTCTATGCCCAAAAACCATATCGAAATCCACTAAATTTGTAAATATTATACCCGGGTTTCCTTTATCCATATATTTAAGTGTTACATCAACACCATCCATATTATTTTTAGTGTGTTTTGCTTCAGTAATTCCTTTCTTAGAAAAGATATCCTCTATCTTCCCTACTGCTATTACATCTAATCCTTTTTGCTTTATTTTATCTAGAATGGTATTAGATGTAGGCTCTGCAGCAAAGTCCCTTCTATTTGCAGTACGCGAAAAGCTGTCTGGTTGCCCTATAAACGGTCTAGCTATAACTCGTCCAACCATATCTCTTCCTTGAAGCATATCTCTGGCAATCTGACATATTCTATATAGTTCTTCTATGGAAACTATTTCTTCATGAGCGGCTATTTGGAAAACACTGTCAGCAGATGTGTAAACAATAAGCTTACCCGTTTTCATGTGTTCCTCGCCATACTCTTTAATTATTTCTGTTCCTGATGCTGCACAATTTGCAAGAACTCCTCTTCCTGTCAATTTTTGAAACTTATCTAATATTTCCTCAGAAAATCCCTGAGGATATGTGGGAAATGGATATTCAAGCTGCAGACCCGCTATTTCCCAATGTCCAGTAATTGTATCTTTTCCTTTAGATACTTCTGCCATTCTTCCATAGCAACCTTCTATCTTTTGAGGTACGAATATGTAATCAATTCCCTCTATCTTTCCCATACCAAGTCTGCTCAAATTAGGAATATCTAATTTACCACATACCTTTACTATGTTCCCTACTGTATTGCTTCCACTATCTCCGTACTCAGCTGCATCAGGAAGTTCACCTATACCCACACTATCTAAAACAATTAAAATCACTCTATTTATATTTTTCATAGAAAGTATCCCCTTGTCTTTAATATATATTTCTAATATTTCACTTATACTTAATTAATATTATATATTATACCACTTATCATGATTATCAATTAAATAAAAGGACAGTTAATTTGTAAATGCTTAATGCAAAAACAAAATACTGTCCATATACCCGTATTTTTAGGATTTTATAAGGCCTTAGCTACCTCATTAAGTATATATAATATGTGGTAAAAATATTACATTTTGTTTGTTCAACTGTATGCTATATTAATTAACTCCAATTGTTGATATTAAATTGCCTTACTTCTTATTGCCATTTCCATTCCCATTATTGTTGGGATTGGCGTTTGGATTTCCATTGCCTCCGCTGGGCTTATTAAGCCCATTTCCATTCCCATTATTATTGGGATTGGCATTTGGGTTTCCGTTTCCTCCGCTGTTGGAATTATTATTTCCGTTTCCATTTCCGTTGTTATTGGGATTGGCGTTTGGATTTCCATTGCCTCCGCTGGGCTTATTAAGCCCATTTCCATTCCCATTATTGTTGGGATTGGCATTTGGGTTTCCGTTTCCTCCGTTGCTAGGCTTATCATTCCCATTTACATTACCATTGTTGTTGGGATTGGCGTTTGAGTTTCCATTGCCTCCGTTGCTGGAATTATTATTTCCATTTCCGTTGTTATTAGGGTTAGCATTTGGATTTCCGTTGCCTCCGCTGTTGGAATTATTATTTCCATTTCCATTACCATTATTATTGGGATTAGCGTTTGGATTTCCGTTGCCTCCGCTGTTGGAATTATCATTTCCGTTGTTATTAGGGTTAGCATTTGGATTTCCGTTGCCTCCGTTGCTGGAATTATTATTTCCATTTCCGTTGTTATCAGGGTTAGCATTTGGATTTCCGTTGCCTCCGCTGTTGGAATTATTATTTCCGTTTCCATTTCCGTTGTTATTGGGGTTAGCGTTTGGATTTCCGTTGCCTCCGCTGTTGGAATTATTATTTCCGTTTCCATTTCCGTTGTTATTGGGATTAGCGTTTGGATTTCCATTGCCTCCGTTGCTAGGCGCTTTTCCATTGCTTCCCCTATCATTCTCTCCGTTATTATCTTTTGAACCAGATTCTATAAATTCATTCTGATTTTCATTTTTATTAAACTCATCTTCTCGCTTCTTAGCTTGTTCTAAAACCTCATCTAGAGTCGTGTCTTCTTGCTTTAGAACTTCACTAATATTGCTTTTTAGTTCATCATTATTAACTATTTCTTCTAATTCAAAGGTACCTAAATCTGTTGTATTTAATTCTCTTACTTCTGGTAGTTTATCTTCTGTCAACTCCGTAGAATTTGCCTTGTGATTCATTTCAACAAATACACTTAAATTCTCCTGTTGTGATGCAGCAAAAGCTACCGTTCCATCTAAAACAGATAATTCTGTCTGTTGACTGTTTCCCCCTAAAGGCTTAATACCAACAACAAACGTAGTACCTCTAACACCCATTACAGCATTAGGTGTCCTTACTTTATATGTAGAATTTTTTGTAAGTTTTTTCTTTATATCATTAAATATTTTACCACTTGTGAGACTAATATTAATACTTCCATTTTTATCTGTACCATTAAAATTGCTAATAGTTATGATTGTAGACGAATCCATTTTTACTACCTTATCACTATCAATTTCAATGTATGCAATAGAGTTTTTACCGGTTTTAATGGTATCTCCCTCTTTTAGTCTCATGCCTTTATACACTTTTAAGCTTTCGTTTCCTCTGATAACAGTTACTGAATTGGTATAATCATATATCTTTGCTGTTCTTCCTTCCGCTGCTAATGCTGGCACTAACTCTATTGAAGTCAATGCAAACAATATGACAAGCATCATTGATAACATCTTTACAGTTTGACGCCTCATGATTTACCCCCCCCTTTACAATTCAGTCATATCACTTATTAATTTATTTTGTCGTATATTATCATTCGCAACCGATTCAATTATCATATATCGACATTATTTCACCTATAATTACATTTTAAACCTATTTCCAACTTGTGTCAATATTAATTGCTCTTATCTTGGAATTAAATGTATCACTAATATAAATTTTATTACCACTAACCAGTATATCAGATGGTTCGTTAAAAGCGGCAGCCCTAGACATACTTAAAAAATAACCCGCTTCACCATTACCTGCTATTGTAATAACTGATGTGCTAGTAATAGCTCTAATTCTGTGATTTTTGGTATCTGCGACAAAAATCACTCCATTATCACTAACATCAATGCCTCCAGGAAAATTGAATTTAGCCTCATCTCTTTTGCCATCAGCATAACCACCTTCAATACAGCTTGTCCCTTCAAGTATATTCATTCCTGAGCCAGCTACTGTTGAAACAACACCCTTCTCAATCTTTCTAATTCTCTGATTCCCACTATCAGATACATATAAGACCCCATTTTTATCTATAGCTAACCCTACAGGTTGGCTAAATAATGAATCACTTATCTTCCCATCTTTTAAACCTGATGTTAAATTTTTCCCCGCAAAAGTAGATACTTCTCCTTTTTTTATATCAATAAACCTAATACAATTATTTAAAGTGTCTGCAACATAAACATTTCCCGATTTATCAAATACAATACCAGATGGCTTATTAAATTGAGCCGTTTTAAGTTTTCCATCTCTGTGACCTGCAGATGTGGAACCATTTAGTGATATAACTTTAGAATTTGAAATCAGCCTAATAGAATTATTCTCAGTGTCTGATACTATTATATCTCCATTTTCATTTACATCTGCAAACTGTGGTTTATTAAATAATGCTTCACTAGTTTTTGCATCTACATATCCACCACTAGGAATTCCATAACCATCAGTACTGCTCATTTTTTTCCCAGCAATAGTTTCAACATTATTATTAGATATCCTTCGAATCAAGTTATTATATGAATCAACAACTAATATTCCATTTTTTCTGTCATTACATAACCCAATGGGTCTAAAAAAATCTGCTTGAGTGGCAGCGCCATCGATGTACCCACTTTTGTCTCCAGCAATGTCACTGACTTTATTTGAACTAATAAAGCCCTTTTTTATTAGCTTGCTTGTTATTACAATAGCCTCTGCAACAGTAAGCTTATTTTTCGGATAAAACTTATTATTTCCATAGCCCACTACTATCTCTTGCTCACGAAATGCGGAAATATAATTGTATGCCTCTTCTGAAATACTATCTTTGTCATAAAATTCAACTTGATTATAGGATTCAAGCTTACAAATCATTCCTGCAATAGTTATTGCTTCTTCACGAGTTATACTGTTTTTTGCGTTATCAATATAAACATAATCCAATTGTTCTTTAATGCTATCTACAATTTCCTTATTTATTGAGCAAGTAAGCAACTCTAAAAAATCCTCTTTTGTAATAGGCTTATCCAATTTATTTAAAATTGAGCTTTGCTTCATAAAATCATTAATCTTTTCATCTTTCTTTAACTCATTAATATATACTTGAACCCATTGATTAGAATTTTTTGCCTCAACTATTGTCCCCAACATTTGAAAAACTATTATTCCAACAATAGCTATTGAGATAAATTTTATAAATAAGTTTTTCTTCATAAATTATATCCATACACAACATTTTGGTATATCTCCACCAAATATTGCAAGGACTGCCCCCCTTTTATGTATTTGTGATTTTAAATCTATGTATAATTTTTTTGAATACGAATCTTTTCAATGCAAATATTTATAATGCAAATTTTTTTAGTGCAACTCCCGATTATTAACACTTAAACTCTTATGCAAATAATATCGTCATATGTTTTATACATACAAAATTAGATTACCAAAAACCTAAATGCCCAGGCAAAAATTAAATATATTGTTGCTTTTAAAATAGTTTGTTGTTTGGAGTATTTAAAATAATTGTTTTCAACGAAGTAAAATACCACTGTTGCTATGACTAAGACTATGATTCCTAATATAGTATTAATAAACGAAAATACAATAGCTAGTATAATTGTACAATCAAATAACCTTTCATATTTCTTAAAAAAATCACATGATACTTGCTTACATTCACATATATCGCAAAGCACCATTTTTGCAATTACTGTAGCTACATAAGTGATAATTATAAAATAATTCAAAATGCCAATAAATCCTAATTTCATTATCGGCTGGTTTGTCATATTTCTAAAGAAATAATCACAGCTAATTATTACAACAAAATGGATTATTTGATCAATTACACTGTGTATTGAAGTAATTTTATAAAATATTTTAGTTTTCATTTTGGCATAATCTATAATAAAGTGTGTTGCTGTTGTTATTAATGCTGCTATTTCTCCAATCAAACCATAATTAAAAAGAAATACTATGTTAACAGTAAAAACTATTAATACATGAATCAGTAATCCCTTAATTGACTTTGCTTTACTTTCAGCAAGTTTTGATGTCTGAAAAACAAAATCACCCAAAAGATGAGTAAAAATTAATGTCATTAAAAAATCTGTATTCTGCATTTGTCTACCGTCCTAATTTTATTTTACGTCTTATTCTCTTAATTCCTTTTCTATATGCTCGACTGCTAATCCATCTAGCTGGTATACAGATATTTCCTCACTTTTCCCCTTAAGCGGTATAATGCCAATAGGAGTCACCTTTACAAATTTCTTAACCTCTTCATATACGCTTTCACTTATTAGGATTTGTCCCGGTTTGGCATTACTTTCAAGTCTTTGGGCTGTATTGACTGTATCCCCAATTGCCGTATATTCCATTCTAAATGAAGCACCTATATTACCCACAATTGCCGTACCGTAATTAATACCTATTCCAAATGTTACTTTAATTCCATATTTTTTAAGACTCTTTTCTCCTAACTCCACTGCACCTTTTAACATGTCCAATGCTGCGCAAATAGCTTTTAATACAGGCTTATCTATATCTAAAGGTGCATTAAATACAGCCATCGTTGCATCTCCAATAAACTTATCCAAAGTACCACCAAATTTAAAAATTGCTGTTGATGTTAAATTTAAATAATCATTAAGTATTTCAACAACCTGCTCTGGATTTAGCTTTTCGGACATTGTAGAAAATCCTCTTATATCTACAAATAGAACTGCAATGTTCCTTTTGACTCCGCCTAGCTTTAATTCATCAATACCATCCTTGACTAAGGTATCAACAACTTGAGGTGCAACATATTTTTTGAAGTTGTCTGTTATCCTCTTTCGTCTTACTATTTCCAATACATAGTTCCTGACTAAGCATAATAAATATAGTAAGATAACCGATAGTAATGGGTAAAATATACTTATAACTATACCAATTCTATATAATAGAAATGGTATTGCTAATCCACAAAACATTGCTGCCACAAAAATAAGTGATGAAAGCTTAATATTAATTTTTCTAAAACATACATGTAGCACAATCATTAAAGCCAAAAGAATACAAGTCTGAATATTTCTTGGGGCTTCATGCTTAAATCTATTATCCAAAAGACATTGAACTATATTTGCATGTATATCTACTCCAAATAATTGATTATTATCAATTGGAGTAAAATATCCATCCTGCATCCCTGTGCTATAAGGACCAACAATGACTATGCCATCCTTAAATTCACTAGCCGGTATTTCTCCTGACAGTACCTTTGAAAGTGAATATCCTCCATAGTCTCCTGATGAATATTCAATATTCCATTGGTTTCTGCTATCAAGCTTTGGTTGTTTTTTTAATGGCAAACCATTTTTTTCAGCGTATAGCTTGTATATTTCATATGCAAAACTATAGTATTCTTCCTCATCATAGGTAACCTTGTGCAAAGACTTACGCACCTTATTATCAGCTATGTCTGGAATTGTATTTATAAAGCCCTGTTTAGTAACACTCTTTAATTCATCATAAGGTTGGTCTATTTTATCAACAACAAAAAAATCAAAAGAGCCCTCATTGTCCATTTCTTTTCCAAAAATAATTTCATTGGCTACAACAACATTTCCAGCTGCCTCAGCAGCAAGTGCAAGACTCTCATCACCCTCCAGGTCATCCTCTTTGTTTCCGAAGTACATAATATCTATTCCTATAACCGACGGTGCATTTATTGGATCAGCATTTAATGTGTTAATTAATTCACCTAATACACCTCTTGACCAAGTACCCCAAGGTCCTATTTCTTCAAGAGTATTGTGATCAATGCCTATTACAAATATATCTTCACTGCGCGTAGGTGAATTAATTGTAAATATGTAATCCTGTAATGCTCTGTCAGCAACCTTAGCACTGTCAAAAAGTGATAAAAACCCTATAACCAACATCAAAACAAACAATATCCATGTTCGTTTTACAAAGCTGATAAGTCTACTCATATTGTCCCCTTTTTCAATACTCTCTATTAACTTTGTCCATCAAAACACCTAACAAATGCATCAACAACTTTTTTGTCATATTGAGTTCCAGCACCCCGTATTAATTCAGCCACTGCAGCCTCCTGTGGAAACTCTCTCCTGTATGGTCTATTGCTTGTCATGGCATCAAAGGTATCCGCAACAGCAATAATTCTTGCAAATAACGGAATTTCCTCACCGGACAAGCCTTCACAATACCCTTTTCCATCATATCTTTCATGATGATATTTAACACCATACACTATATCTGGATTTGTTTTGCTTATTTGTTCTATTATCTTAGTGCCCTTAATTACATGGCTTTTCATTTCTTCAAATTCTTCTGCAGTTAGTTTTTGTTTGCTATTTAAAATGTCATCTCTGATGCCTATTTTCCCAACATCATGTAATACTGCAGAATAACGAAGGCTTACAAGTTCCTCTTCGTCTAACCCAAGTTCTTTTCCTATCATAATAGAATACTCTGCAACTCTCATACAGTGTCCCTGAGTATATTCATCTCTGGCATCAATAGCATTTGCAATTGTTTGAATGGAATCATTAAATAATTCTTGCATGTAATTATAGACTTTTGCTTTTTCTAGATTTGGAGCAATCTGTGTCTCAATGAGCAGCTCCATTGTTTTCTCATCGGCTTTACTGAAATGCCCGCCATTTAGTTTGTTTATCATCTGTAAGACTGCAACTAATTTGCCACCAAATATTACCGGCATTGTTAGAAATGATTTTTCATTAAGTCCAAAATTTTTAGCAACATTACGATTTTTGAAGCGTTTATCTTTATTAACATCCTTTATATTTAAAGTTTTTTTATAAGTAGCTACCCAACCAGCAATAAAGCTATCGTCAATCTTAAATCTCAGTTCCTTAATTAAAGAGCCCTTTTCTCCCAGAGCAACTCCAAAATATAATTCTTTAGTTTCATCATTAACAAAATAAAGCGAACAAGATTCTGCATCTACTTGTTGCTTTGCAACCTCCATAATTCTCTGAATTAACTTTTGTTGTGCGCCTGACGATATATTTATTCCAGCAAGATTGATTTTCTCCATCTGTGCAATTTTCTTTCTGTAATACCATATAATACACAAAAGAATGCCAATTATAAATAGAAATGCAATTACTATTATTATCTTGGTATCATCGCGCGTAATTATGTTCATTGTTCTACCTCTTCACCAAGCAATATATTTCCACGACGTCGCAAATTGTCGTTTTGTGTACAATCACTCCAAGTCTATGAATGTTTCATAAATAAATTCTACCATATTATGATATTCATTTACAATATTTTTAACCAAATACTTGTACTCAATCATAACCAATACTATCCATATGTATTCCGAATACTTATTCTTACTTTATAAATTTATTGCGCCAATAGAAGTTTTTTTAGACATTATACATGCTTACAAGAAAATTACTCGTTAATTCTATGTATTGAATTAATAAGATATCTTGGATAAAATATTTCGAAAATATTAATTTTTATTACAATGTCTTAATTTTTGTACCAGTATTATCCTAATATATGATATAGTATATAGTGTTCATCAGTTTTTATAGAAATCTAGCAAATTACGGTTCAAAGCCTTAATAACTGGCAAACAATATTTGCACCAGCTTTGTACATTTCAAAAACAAGTTGCTGCAAGTATCTTTTTCACTACTATTTGTGTCGCGTAATAGATACCAGTTAAATGGAGGATGGCTAAAAAATCGAGATATAGTTTATGTTTTATTATTAATACTGTATCAATATTTTTGCTGAGAGTGCGTAAAGTCATAAAAATATGATTTTTAACCAGATGAAGAATTTTTAAGTTATTATTTAGAAAAAAAAGGAACGTGAACCAACATGAAAAATAACAAACATATTTTTAAATATACATTTCTAATTCTTAGCATTATGTGCTGTCTTCTTATCATTGTTACGTACATAATGCATGATAGTATAAATTTAAATTCAAAGATTTTTTACAGCGCTCCTAATGTGCTTGTAAACTCTGACTCTTCCAATAATGTATCATCGTCAGCTTACGCAGATAATAATACGCAAACAAACTTATTGGCATCCATCCCGATGGTTGATTCTAGTACAGATATAAGCACCACTAATTTATCAAAGGACGCAACCACTGACAATACTATAAATAAACAACAACCACAAGAAGTTCAGTCTCCTAAGGAAGAGCCTGTTTTAGTTCCATCAATTACAATATCTGCAGTTGGTGACATAATGGTACATCAATCAAATCTGAATAATGCATATAATCCTAAGACACGAACCTACGATTTTAGTGGCTTTTTGGAGTATGTTTCACCTTACTTAGAAAGTTCAGACTTAACAATAGGCAATTTTGAAACAGTAACTGCAGGGCCCAATTCAGGCTATACAAGTTTTCCAAAATTCAATACTCCTGATGCAATTTTGCCTGCCCTTGCAAATGCTGGTTTTGATGTTTTATCTACAGCAAATAATCATTGTCTTGATAGAGGCGTAAATGGGTTAACAAGAACCATTAAAAAGATTACTGAAAATAAAATGATAAATGTCGGCAGTTCTATTGATGGAAAAAATAAGTACATAACAAAAGAAATAAATGGTATCAAGATAAGTATGCTTTCTTATTCATATGCTTTTAATGGAAATGATGCAAGCCTTAATTCAAAACAAAAAAGCAATTATTTAAGTCCTATAAACGAAACTCAAATAAAAAAAGATATAGAAACTGTTAAAGCCCAAGGTACTGATGCAGTAATTGTAATTATACATTGGGGAACTGAATACCAAAGAACACCAAACACTTCACAAACCTCACTTGCAAAGAAAATGCTGACATGGGGTGCAGATATTATATTAGGTTCACATCCACATGTAGTTCAGAAATCAGAAATAGTGAAGATAAATGGCAAAAACAAATTTGTTATATATTCTATGGGTAATTTTATTTCTGGCTATAGGAGATCAGATACGGCTAAACGACCAAACAAAATATATACCGAAGATGGTGTTATTGTCCAGCTAAAGCTTGAAAAAGACCCACAGGGTGGTGTTATTCTAAAAAATGCAGATTATATACCAACTTGGGTTGATAAGAACTATGTTAATAATAGACCGGTATTCAAGATAATCCCTATTCCTGATGCAAATATTAAAGAACCTTACATAACAAATAAAAATAGAGAGTTTGTAAAGCAGTCCTATAAAAACACTATGAGCATTATGGCAAAATTTAAATAATGCTCATAAATGCTCATAGCAAATTCAAGCTGAGTTTAAATCAAACTATTTTTATTGTTTGCTAATTATTTTGCCGACATTTTTAATAATAATCGAAATAGAACCATCTGGATTGTTAGTAAACTCAATCATGTCGCTATTGTCATAATAGCTAAGTGGAAAGTTAATTTCTATTCCTGTATCAGTCTTTATTTTGTGGGTTTTAAATTTCTTCTCAGCAATTTTTTGCGGAATCTGTATTGCCTCTTCTGTTATCCCAGCTTTTTGTATCTCTTGAATATATTCTTCGCGAACCTCTAAATTGGTCTCAAACATTTCCTCTGCAATTTTTTCGACACTTACCTTGTTGTTATCTTCTAAACTTTGTGATACAACATTTTTTAGCTTAGCCACTTTATCAAAGTCTTCGTCATAATATTTTTTGTTTATTTTTTTTGTTACTTTGTCAATAATCTTCATTTTCTCATTGTCTGATAAATCAGTAGTACAGTTCAGCAAATATTTTGAGAGATAAAATTCCTTCTGACCGTTGATTTCGTAGGTTCTTTCTATTAGCTTAATCTCACCAGTTTCCAAACTAATTAATGCCGCCTCATCTACTTTCTGCCCTTCAGCTGGCAGCAAAGTCTTATGCCTTATTATTGAATTGGTTGTTCCATCTTCAGATTGATTGACATAGTGAGTAAATCCAGTTTTATAGTTCAATTTTAATAATCCATAATATCGTTCATTATTTATATCAAGCAAACAGCATATCAAATCACCTGAAATAATATCAACATTTTTTATCATAATATCAAAAATAATATTTGCTATTTCTTTGCTAGCTTCACGAAAATTGCTTTCATCTGCACTAATTGCCTGGCATATATCCCTCACAATATTTGTGTCTCCAATAAACCTAGCTTTTTTTAAATTTGTATCATCTAATACTTTATTTATGTGCTTATCTAAAAATTCTGATATTTCTCCATCAATATAAAGTTCATTATTGGAAATCAGCGGAAGATTTATGGATGTATCTAAAATATGTAAAACAGCAGTTTTTATTTGAATATTATATTCCATCTAAAAAACTCTCCTCTTTTTAGAATTTGTAGCCTGTACCATTATAGCAAATTACCTCATTAATTAAAAATATATTTTAACAAAGAAAATGTATCTATAATTCAACCTCAATAGTTGAAATTGTAGGTAAAGAAGAATGTTTCTATTACAAAATAGTTGCTATTCTTCCTTTGACAATGCGATATGCAGAACAAACTACAATAATAATAACAATAAACGTATAAACTATTTATTTTAGGTGTTCTAACATCAAATAAAAGCTAAATAGTTCATGAAAAAGTTAGTTTACTTGGCAGCAAGTTATTGTTAAACTCCGAATTGTTTTCTTTTGCAATTCCAACAATTTTTAAGAATATCTTGATTTTGTAAAAGCACATCATTTAAGATAATACCACCTACATCAACAAAAGCGCATTCGTATTTTGAGATTCGAAAGGTCTCCACACAAGCACTAACTATACTTTCTAGTTATTTTGGCAACAACTCATTGTCAAAATTTATAATTTTGAATGCTCATAAACTAATCTAACTTCATAGGTTAAATAGTAATCATAAAACGGAAATTTGATAACGCACAAATTAACCCTATTTATTTAAATAAATTTATTTGATAAAATAAACTGAAATGAAGTCAA
This sequence comes from Ruminiclostridium herbifermentans, assembly GCF_005473905.2. Lineage (NCBI taxonomy): Bacteria > Bacillati > Bacillota > Clostridia > Eubacteriales > Oscillospiraceae > Ruminiclostridium > Ruminiclostridium herbifermentans. The sequence continues at coordinate 563,121 of NZ_CP061336.1, read as the reverse complement.
CACATAATAGGAGGTGTTAAGTCCATGTCAATTAGTTTTTTTATTTTCAGGCATGGGCAATAGGATGATATTTGGTAAAATTTTCGCACAAATATATGTTATTAAAGCTAATCTTGCATTTCAAAAGGGAAATTCTCAGGAAGTTTTAGACCTTCTCGAGAAAGCCTACAAAACAGGCTGTGCTAAAGCATCTGTAGTATCAACTTATGGCTATATGCTTCTAAAGCATGGAAAGCTTGAAGAAGCTATGAGTATATTTACAGAGCAATTCAATTCATCAAAGCTGTCAGCGTCAGAAAAATTTGATGTTCAAGCAAACTATGCTCTCGCATTGTGGAAAAAAGGTCAGATTGATGCGGCAATTACACTGCTTGAAAAAGTTATAGCTAACTATAAAAACACTAATATTTATGGCAGCTTAGGTTATCTTTATATTCTAAATGGCGATCTAGACAAGGCACTGAAATTCAATCTTGAAGCATATGACTACAACAACACAAACGGAATAATATTAGATAATTTAGGTGAAACCTACTTACTCCTTAATGATCTTGAAAATGCTGATAAAATCTTCAAAGAACTCATGGCTTTGAATCCCAAATTCCCTGAAGCTTTTTATGATTATGCACTGTTGTTTGAAAAAATGGGAGATAAAGAAAAATGCGTAGAGTATCTCAAAAAAGCTATGCAGTATAAGACTAACTTCTTATCTGCAATTACTTCAGAGGATATAGAAAATAAGCTAAAGGAAATGGAATAATTCCGCAGTTTATCAACAAATTTTGCAGGATATATAACTTTTAAAATCGAACATGCACTAATAATCCTCCCGGTAAATATACTGCCTAGTGAGGTGATTCATTAGTGCATATTCTGTCCATACTCTTACTATGCTTAGCTCCAAATCTTGATAACATGGCAATTGGTTTGGCTTATGGTGCTAAAAAAATAAGTGTACCACCAAAGTCAAATCTTGCTATAGCACTTTTTTCAGGCTTTGCAACTCTTATTTCCAGTTCCTTTGGAAATTTGCTCACTAATTATATTCCAAATTATTTAGGAACTGTTATCGGTGGTTCTATTGTAAGTATCATGGGTATTTACACAATTATAAGTTATTTACACACAAGAATAAAAACTAAGAAAATTCAAGAAAGTAATTATGTGTATATAGATAACATAAGAGCAGTAATGAATGATCCAAGTGTTGCAGATAAAGATTATTCCGGGGACATATCCTTAAAGGAATCCATTTTACTTGGTATTGCTCTAGCTTTAAATTGCTTGGGAACAGGTTTTGGTGCTGGTATAGCAGGTGTTAATATATTAATTCTCACAGCAGTAGTAACTGTTTTTAGTCTTTTTACAATATCCTTAGGCGCAATAATTGGAAAGCGCTATGCCAATCAGCTTCTTGGTGATAAAGCAACACTTTTATCAGGTATAATACTCTTATTGGTAGGTCTTTATCAGATAATTTTATAGAATTTAATAAAAAACCATTAAATTTTATAGAAAAACATAGCTATAAGAGTATAAATTGAATTAATGGTTATAATTGTAAATTTTCTTTGTTGACATCAGTCTATTTTGAATGTTATTATATGCTTAATTAAATATCTGCCCTTGAAACCGTTGAAGTGGAGATAACGGTGATACGTGCACTTACAGAGAGTGAGGATAGCTGAGAGCCTCGCAGAACGCAGTACATCAAATGGACCACTGAGGGCGCAGTCAAATGAAAGTATTCTTAAAAAGGTCTTCTTTAAATAAAGGTTTTCTTTTTAACTAAGGTATTCTTTCAGAGTATTCTGCGACGTGTCACAAGCGTTATTTGTGGGAAATATGATGGTATTTCTTTAAGTGTGTAAGATTATTTTCTTACAAAACAAGGTGGCACCGCGGGTGAATTATACACACTCGTCCTTGACATATAAGTAGTCATTGGGCGGGTGTTTTTATTTTATTCAAACAATGCTAGCTTGTTAATTTAAATTGTTTTACCAACATTTGTATTAGCTAATTAAAATTGAACTCATTATCTAAACGCAATATTTGCGGCTATGAGTAAAACAACTTAGAAAATAATTTTTATACTTAAAGGAGTGGTAATAATGTTTAAACCAAGTCTTGATGAAGCAAAGCAGCTATCATGCGGCTATACGATAATACCTATAAGCTGTGAAATTTTTGCTGATACTGTAACCCCTATTTCTGTATTACAAAGTATTAAGTCTGCAAGCAGTAAATACTATCTATTAGAAAGCGTTGAAAATGGTGAGAAATGGGGACGTTACTCATTTTTAGGTTTCAATCCAATAGTTGAATTAACATGTAAAGATGGTTCACTTGATATAAAAAGTGCTTCAGCACCAACTAAACATATTGAAACTGATAATCCAAATGCTCAAATCAGATCAATTCTAAATGAATACAAGAGTCCACGGTTAAACTACTTACCTCCATTTACAGGTGGTTTCGTTGGTTACTTTGCGTATGATTATTTTAAATATAGTGAAAATACACTTACGCTTAACGCAATAGATAATGCAAATTTTTATGACATAGATTTAATGTTATTCGACAAGGTAATAGCCTTTGATCACTTCTCACAAAAAATAATAGTTATGATAAATATTAAGACAGATAATCTAGAAGTCAATTATGAGAACGGAATAAAAGAACTTGAAAAAATAATAGACTTAATAAAAAGCTATGTACCAGCAATAGCAACTCCTTCAAGGCTGCTGTCACCCCTTACTCCCGCTTTTAGCAAGGAAGAGTATTCTAGTATAGTAGAAAAAGTAAAGCATTATATTCATGAGGGTGATATTTTTCAAGCTGTTACAGCAAACCATAAATCAGCTGACTTTGAGGGCAGTTTATTTGACACCTATAGAGCCCTTAGGTCAATAAATCCTTCTCCATACATGTTTTTCTTAAAGTTTGATGATGTAGAAATAGCAGGGGCATCTCCTGAGACACTTATTAAGCTTGAAGACGGAAAACTTGCCACATTTCCTATCGCTGGAACAAGACCACGAGGTAAATGTGAGGAGGAAGATATTCAGCTAATTGAGCAGCTTCTAAGTGATGAAAAGGAACTTTCTGAACATAATATGCTAGTTGACTTAGGCAGAAATGACTTAGGTAAAATAAGTGAATTTGGTTCCGTCGAAGTAAAAGATTATTTAAGTATAAGAAAATATTCCCATGTTATTCATATTGAGTCAAAGGTTGTAGGCAAGCTGCGTAAAGAATTTGACCAACTTGATGCAATTGCAGCACTTCTCCCAGCCGGTACTCTTTCAGGCGCTCCAAAAATCCGTGCCTGCCAAATAATTAATGAAGTAGAAGGACATAAAAGAGGTATCTACGGTGGAGCAATCGGCTATATCGATTTCACTGGGAACATGGACACCTGTATTGCAATCAGAATGGCTGTTTTAAAGGATAATAAAGTATATGTTCAATCTGGTGGTGGTATTGTAGCAGACAGTGTTCCTGAAACAGAATATATTGAGACATCAAACAAAGCACAAGCAATCATTAATGCCATAGAAATGTCTGTAGGGGGTATAAAATAATGATATTACTAATCGATAACTATGACAGCTTTTCATATAACCTTTTTCAAATGGTTGGTGTTATAAACAGAAACATTAAAGTAATTAGAAATGACCAGCTAACATTGCATGAAATTGAGGATTTAAATCCATCACACATTATTTTATCACCTGGACCTGGAAGGCCAAAGGATGCCGGCATCTGCGAGGATGTAATATCGTATTTTTACAACAAGCTTCCTATTTTAGGTGTATGTCTTGGTCATCAAGCCATTTGTGAAGTTTTTGGAGGAACAATTACATATGCAAAGGTTTTAATGCATGGTAAAGTTTCAAAAATTCACATTGCAAATGGAAGTGCTCTTTTCAAAGGTCTCCCCCCAATTATTGATGGTGCTAGATATCACTCCTTAGCAGTTGCCCGTCATACATTACCCGACGAACTGCTTGTCATTGCTGAAGACAGCAATGGTGAAGTTATGGGAGTTAAACACAGAGACCATGATTTATATGGGGTTCAGTTCCATCCAGAATCAATACTAACTCCAAATGGAAAAAGTATTTTAGAGAACTTTCTTAAAATAGGAGGTAATGTAAAATGATACAAGAGGCTATTTATGAGGTAATTAATAAAAACAATCTTTCATTTGAGCAAACTAAATCGGTAATGGAAGAAATCATGGAAGGTAGAGCTAGCAATGCACAAATTGCAGCCTTTTTGACTGCAATGCGTATGAAGGGAGAAACTATTGACGAAATAACTGGCTGCGCCAGTGTTATGAGAGAGAAAAGTCTACGAATAAATCCAAATAGAGATGTCCTTGACATTGTAGGTACTGGTGGAGATGAAGCGTTCACCTTTAACATTTCAACAGTTTCAACATTTATTATATCCGCAGGAGGAGTACCTGTTGCAAAGCATGGAAACCGCTCCGTTTCAAGTAAATGCGGAAGCGCAGATGTCCTTGAGGCACTTGGAATAAATATTGCCTTAACGGCTGAGCAAAGCGCACAAATACTAGAAAAAATAGGCATGTGCTTTATGTTTGCTCCAACTTATCATTCATCTATGAAGTATGCTGCACCAGTCCGTAAGGAAATGTCAGTAAGAACTATTTTTAATATATTAGGGCCTCTTTCCAATCCAGCTGGAGCAAACATGCAGCTATTAGGTGTATATGATGAAAATCTAGTTGAACCCCTAGCACAAGTACTTTTAAACCTTGGAATAAAGAGAGCTATGGTTGTACATGGTCACGATGGACTTGATGAAGTTACTCTCTGCGATGCTACTACAATTTGCGAAGTTAATGACGGAACACTAAACAGCTTCTTCTTATCTCCTGAACAATTAGGGTTTACGAGATGTCTCCCAGAAGATTTAATAGGTGGAGACCCTAAAGAAAATGCAAATATTGCTATTGATATATTATCCGGCAAAAAAGGTCCTAAGAGAGATATTGTTGTCCTGAACTCGGCATTGTGCTTATATATGGCATACAATAAAGTAACTCTCAGAGAGTGCGTAAAAATGGCTGAAAACCTCATTGACAACGGTTCTGCTCTCTCCCAGTTAAATAAATTCATTCAACTATCAAATTCATTTAGCTAAAAAGTTCGAAACAACGTTTGTTTATACATGGTGCATTTTCGAACTTCAAAAAACACAAGTATTTTTGACAGAGTTAGGTCACAATGTGCATGTTGATTAAGCTATCGAAGCATACGTCCGCATTGAGTTATTAACAATTATAATTAAGAGTTAGTGTGAAAATGCTGATGAAACTTTACAAAATATTACGTACCTCTGTGAATTAGAGGTTCTCCACATAAAAATCATTATATTTTATGCCAAATGGGGCGTGGGAGGTTTTATGATACTTGATAAAATAGTTGAACATACAAAAATTAGAATTAAGACAGCACAAGCTATTAATCCCATTGAAACTTTAAAAGAAAATGCTAAAAAATATCAGACTCTTTTGCCTTTTACTTTTGAAAATGCTCTTAAAACAAAAGATATATCCTTCATTTGTGAAGTTAAAAAAGCATCACCCTCAAAGGGCATAATAGCAGAGCATTTTCCATATATACAAATTGCCCAAGAATACGAAAAAGCTGGTGCAAATGCTATTTCTGTTCTTACAGAGCCTTACTTTTTCTTAGGAAACGATGATTACTTAAAAGAAATAAAAAAATCAGTTAAAATACCTATACTTCGTAAAGATTTTACCATTGATCCTTATCAAATATATGAGGCTCACCTGCTCGGTGCCGATGCAGTTCTTCTTATATGCACCCTATTAGATACTAAGGAATTGAAGGAATATATAAAAATTGCTGATAGTTTGGGGCTTTCCTGTCTTGTGGAAGCACACGATGAACCAGAACTTTACAGTGCATTAGAAGCAGGTGCAAGAATAATTGGTGTTAATAACCGCAATTTAAAGACATTTGAAGTTGATATTAATAACAGTGTAAGGCTTAGAAAGCTGGTACCTAATGACAAAGTTTTCGTTTCTGAAAGTGGTATTAAAACCCCTTCTGATGTTGCTGCCTTACGTAATAATGGTACAAATGCAGTTCTAATTGGTGAAACGCTAATGAGAAGCCAAAATATTACAGCCGAACTACAAAGAATGAGGGCAAGTTGATATGACTAAAATAAAAATTTGCGGTCTTACCAGAATGCAGGATATAGAATATGTAAATGAAGCTTTGCCCGACTTTATTGGTTTTGTTTTTGCCAAAAGCCGCAGGCAAGTAAATCCTGATACGGCTTACCAGCTTAAAAGCGCACTAGACTATCGAATCAAAGCAGTCGGAGTTTTTGTTAATGAAAGTATATCTGTTATAAAGCAGTTATGCCAATCTAACATTATAGATTATATCCAGCTACATGGGGATGAAGATGAAGAATATATAAAAAATTTAAGTTGTCAAATTAACACACCTATTATAAAAGCTGTGAGGGTAAAGGATTTATCTTCAATAGTGACAGCACAGCAGCTATCCGGCGACTTTTTGCTCCTAGATACATTTTCAGATAAAGAATATGGCGGCACAGGTAAAACCTTTGACTGGAAATTAGCAAAATATATAGAAAAACCATTTTTTCTTGCAGGAGGCATAAACTATTGTAATGCAAAAGCAGCAATAGACAGTTCTAAGCCCTATTGTCTAGATGTAAGCAGCGGTGTTGAAACAAATGGTGTTAAGGATAGAAATAAAATTATAGATATAGTAAGTCTAGTGCGGAGCAATTTTAGCAATTAAACAATATTTAAGGAGTTGAGATAAATGACAAATGGAAGATATGGCAAACATGGAGGGCAATATATACCTGAAATTCTTATGAATGCAATAATTGAACTCGAAGAAAGCTATAACTACTACAAAAATGATTATAGCTTTAACAATGAACTTAATTCATTATTGAGAGAGTATGCTGGAAGGCCCTCCCTTTTATATTACGCTAAAAAAATGACTGAGGACTTGGGTGGTGCAAAAATTTATCTTAAAAGAGAAGATTTAAACCATACTGGCTCTCATAAAATAAACAACGTATTAGGTCAAGTTTTATTGGCAAAGAAGATGGGAAAAAAACGTGTTATTGCAGAGACTGGGGCTGGTCAGCATGGTGTTGCTACAGCTACAGCTGCTGCATTGATGGGTATGGAATGTGAAATATTTATGGGGCTAGAAGATACAAAACGCCAAGCACTTAATGTTTTTAGAATGGAACTTTTAGGTGCAAAAGTTCATGCTGTTGCCAGCGGCACTCAAACACTAAAGGATGCAGTTAATGAAACTATGCGCGAATGGGCAACCCGTGTTGGTGACACGCACTATGTTTTAGGTTCAGTAATGGGACCTCATCCCTTTCCAATGATAGTACGTGATTTTCAGAGTATAATTGGCAAAGAGGTAAGAGAACAAATAATTGATAAAGAAGGAAGACTCCCTGACATAGCAATAGCATGTGTAGGTGGCGGAAGTAATGCTATGGGGCTGTTTTATGATTTCATTAATGACCCTTCTGTTGAGTTAATTGGGTGTGAAGCCGCTGGAAAAGGCATAGACACTGAATACCATGCTGCAACAATTGCAAAGGGCCAATTAGGGATATTTCACGGTATGAAGTCATATTTCTGTCAGGATGAGAATGGTCAGATTGCACCTGTTTATTCAATATCCGCTGGATTAGATTATCCAGGAATAGGCCCAGAGCATGCACATTTGAATGATATTAAACGAGCTAAATATGTTCCTATAACAGATGCTCAAGCAATAAATGCCTTTGAATATCTCTCCAAGGTTGAAGGCATTATTCCAGCAATAGAAAGTTCACATGCTGTAGCACATGCAATGGAACTTGCTCCCAAATTGTCCTCGGACAAAATAATAGTAATTTGTCTTTCAGGCCGTGGAGATAAGGATGTTGCAGCTATAGCAAAATATATGGGGGTGGAAATAAATGAGTAAAATAAAAAATGCATTTGCAAATGGTAAGGCATTTATAGGCTTTTTAACAGCAGGCGACCCATCTCTTGATAAAACAGAAGAATTCATACTTTCAATGGTGGAAGCCGGAGCCGATTTAATAGAAATTGGTATACCTTTTTCTGACCCAATTGCTGAAGGTGAGGTCATTCAAAGAGCCAATGAGCGAGCACTATCTGTTAATACAACACTAAATAAAATATTTAATATGGTTAAATCTGTCCGTTTAAAAACTCAGATTCCAATAGTTTTCTTAACCTATTTAAACCCAGTATTCACATATGGTTATGACCACTTTTTTAGAGAATGTAATAATAATGATATAGACGGGGTAATAATACCCGATATTCCCTTTGAGGAAAAGGAGGAACTTACGCCTTTCGGTGAAAAGTACAGCATTGATATCATTTCATTAATTGCACCTACGTCACAAGAAAGAATAGACAAAATAGCAAAAAAAGCTCAGGGCTATGTATATTGTGTCTCCTCAATGGGTGTAACAGGAGTGCGAAGTGAAATTAAAACAGACCTTTCCTCTATTATATCTGATATCAGAAATGTCACCGATGTTCCTATAGCGGTAGGCTTTGGTATATCTACACCTGAACAAGCCGCTCAAATAAGTTCATATGCTGATGGAATTATTGTAGGAAGTGCAATTGTAAAAATTATTGAAGAGCATGGCGAAAATGCCGCTAAACCTTTGTATGAATATGTTCGAGCTATGAAAGGGGCTATTAGCTGAATTTAATTTTTCTGCCAATCCATGTTCTAAAGAAACGAAATAGCTTTTAACATATTATATTCAGCGGTTATACTAGTCTTACTCAACTTTAGCAGTAATATACTTTTTGTCTGTATTCATGCATGTTTATAATTTTCAAAGAGTTTAAAGGTTATTGCTGAAAAGAAGATTTCAATCCTATAAAAACAGAAAGTGGTCATAGAGCACCACTTTTTGTTTTATTTATATAAAATCTTTATATTAATTTCATTAAGCAATAATTAACTATTACCTCTGTGTTACTGCCACAGCGGCCGCTATAGCCGCACCTAAACCAGAACCGTCTTTAACAAGCTTAATATCAATATTCGCGGCATCTTCACCTAATGCATCTATAAAAGCTTCTTCCATAAGCTTTGGAGCCTTTGGCATTTTTTCGTAAATGGTTCCATCAATTGCTATAACATGCTTATTCTTAACTTCTGAACCCCTATTTTCTTGATGGAATAGAACTCCTAGGTAAGAGCTTGCTACTATTCGAACTGCTCTTTTTAAAACTGCTTCTGATATGGCCTTTATTATCTGAGCATCCTCAGAAGTACAATTAAACTGATCTTCACACTTTGAAGGGTATAGTATAAAGTTTTCAACTGTAAGTGCACTGAAATTCTGATCAAAGAAATCCTTTGTATCTACATCACTATTTGTGAAAAGGGCTTTGTTATTATACAAATCTAAACATATTTCTTTAACTAGGCTACCCATATAATATCCTGAAACCATTTTCTCTAAGAGTTGAGAACCAGGAACCTGACTATTCTTGTCAATTATCTCATCATATTTCGTTACTGGTAAGCCAATATTGTAATTTCCAGATTCAAGATTTACTATCATCTTTCCTCCATTAAGAGGATGATTGTTTTCAAGATAGCAAGTATTATGCCCTGTTCCCATAATAGAACCAATGTCAGCATCCTGATAACTATACATTGCAACCAACAATGTTCCAACTGTATCATTTATTAACGCCACAGGTTCTATATCTACATTCTTTTCCTTAAGAGCCTCAGCTAATAACTGGTTTATATTTTGCCCTACTACACCAGATGTGGCAATTTCCTTTGTCCAGTTAATTAGATATGCCTCATTGATGTCTTCCTGTCTGCATGGAAATGAAAATGTATTGCCTAAATACATGCTTTCACCTTGCTCTGTTATGCTAGCCATACAATCAGCAATAAATCCAAAAAGTTGCTTCGCAGTAACTTCAGGCTTAGTTAAATCATAGTTCTTTTCTTTATTTATAAGCTTTTCTTTCTTTTCAACTAAGGTTTCAAAATTGCCATTATCTATTTTAAACTTTGTGCACCTTAAATTTGTTCCACCCATATCCATTGTCATGAAAGTACCCTTTTCTTTTCCGGTAGGCTTTCCAACATATGACGGAATCATCTTAAGGCACGTCTTCTCACCCTTTAAGCCCTCTTCCATAGTATTTTTAAACAACATAGCTATATTAATCATACTATTTTTATCAATTTCAAATGACTTTAAAACATTATTTACGACCTCATTATTAAAACCCATTGCGGCACCTCTTATAATAATTTTCTTGATAATACTCTATAAAAAAACCTATTATTCTGATTGTAATTTATCTTAGCTCATAGGTCAAGTAAGATTATATTTTTTTACAGTTTTTGCTTAATATTTATAATTACTTATTTCCTTTATCGCAGCAGTACAGTATATTTAGCTGTAATAGCATATAACTGAACATTAAAAAACTCAAATTTTCATTTAGTATTCATTTCAGCTTGATACTTTTCAATACCTTCCACTATGCCCATTACTATTTTATTTTGGTAGGAATCTGTATTTAACAGCTTATCCTCCTCTGGATTGGTCATAAATCCCATCTCAAGTAGTACCACTGGAATTTTTGACCAATTAAAACCTGTAAGTTCATTGCTTACAACAGTTCCCCTTGATTTAGCCTTAGTGTGCTTCAGTACTCCTTCTAAAATGTACTTCCCAATAAGTGTACTTTTTTGAAGCATTTCATCATCTTTAATGTATTTGTTACCGGGTACCATCATAAGCACTCCTGATACTGTATTGTCATTAAGACCATTTGCATGTATTCTAATTGTCAAGTCAGCACCAGACGAATTCCAAAGTTCTGTTCTTTCAACATTAGTCAAATCACAATATTCAGTTTCTCTTATCATTAATATATTAGCACCCTTTTCAGATAATGCTTTTTTAAGCTTTTTTGATACAGCTAGGTTTAAACTTGCTTCTGTGATTTTAGTAGCGACACCAGAAGTTCCGCTTGCAATAGCTGCTTTCATAATATCCGAGCCAGGCGCTATAGGCTCCTTTAAATCAGCTTTTCTGTCAGTTTTTCCATGGCCTGCATCTATACATATAGTTAATCCTTCAAGAGGCAATTTTATTTTCTCATCTGCTTTATTTATAGAAGTTGATCTTGAAGTCCCTTCATCAGAAGGCAATTGGGTAGACATATCTTCTCCCTTTGGCTGCTTTGATGAATTTTGCTTTGTTATATCTGAATTGTATATTCCAGAATTATCAGCAGAATTATTATTTTCTCTATCAGTTTTCGTAGTTACAGACTCTGACATATACCCGTTAACTTCATTGTAATCTAGCTTTTGGTCATTAATTGTACAGCCTATACATGCAAAATTAATACCTGTGCATACTACTATAATTGATAAAAGAACTTTAACACTATTTTTCATATTTTAATTAAATCTCCTTATTTAAGTCGTTATGCTATTTTATTTTTAACTTAGTTGACAGCTGCTAATCGCTTATTACTTACACGCCACTCAATATATTATCTTAGTATCCAATTTAGGTACATTTACACTGAAGTACCAGTTAACTAATAGTATAATTTTACCCGCAGTTTATACTGGTACGCGAGTACAACTTAGATAAATAATTTACTTGGTGGTAATTCCATTTAGATAAGTTTGTACGGAAGTACCATTAAACCAGTACAATAAACTTTCCTGTAAGGTAATAAAATAATAACACAAAGCAGTGATTTATTTTAATTATAAAATATACTTCTCTTATTATCCTAAATTCTCGCACAAATTATAACATTCTGACAAGCTTTCATACTAAAATTTCATAGTTGAATATGCTGCAATATAAAAAGTCTCGAACTAAGCAATTTTCTAAGTTCAAGACTTTATTCTAAACTATATAATATTTGTAACTATTAAAATACTAAAGAATGTAAAAATCAAATTGATTCTAAGTCAAACTCTGTATCACAATTATACTTCATTAAAGTTTTATAAATTTCTTGCATTTTCAAATCTGTATATGCTATCTTTTCAGCACATTCTAGTAGTTCCTTTGAAACTGAAGGTGGAACTTCTTCCATAGTTTTATATCTTAATTGATGTTCAAGACTAGCCCAAAAATCCATAGCCATTGTTCGAATCTGGATTTCAACAGGTACAAGTTCTTTCCTATCTGAGAAAAATACAGGTACTTTGACAACAAGATGCAAGCTGCGATATCCATTAGGCTTTGGTTGTTTAATATAATCTGTTTCACGGATAAGAGTAATGTCATCCTGACTCTTTAGCATCTCAGCAACATTATATATATCATCAATATAGTAGCATACTACTCGAATTCCAGCTATATCTGTCAGATGTTCTTTAGCTGCTTCAATACTGATTTCAAGTCCTTTTCTATTTAGCTTTTCAAAAATACTCTCAATGGATTTTATGCGACTTTGCATATTATGAATCGGATTTCGCCTATGTATAAATCTAAATTCGTCATCTAGTATTTCTAGTTTTGTGCTTATTTCACGTGTTGCTGAATGATATAAATGCTGCATTTCAAAAAAGCTTACTCTAATACTTTCAATTTCATCACTTGATAATAATGCATCTAAACCATGTAACGATTTTATATGCGCAACCTTCTTCATAATCATTGTGCTTTACTCTTCCTTCCACAATTATTTGTTGTTATTACAAGTATATAAAACAAGAATCGTAGACTTTTTTCCTATTTTATTATACCATAATTACATCAATAAAGTACATTTACATGCTTAAAATACAATCACATTTGTCATTTTAATTAACTTTATTTTAATGTAATAATATTAACTAAGTATAAACTATTGATTAATTTTTAACATTTGTTTTTATCTGAAAGTTAATTAAACTATACCGTATCATGTTCCATAACAAGGGCTTCAAATTGGTTTATTGTCTTTCGAAGTTTACTAGCTATTTCTCTTGAAATTTCACCTTCCTCATACAACAATTGTATTTTGTCCCTTCCATCCTGAATTGAATTCAAACTTATTTCCCTTTTTAGTTTTTCAAATTGCTCGTCATGTTTGTTCTTTTGAGTATAATATTGAAAAACATGCATTATTTCCTCATAATATGAGATAACAGATAATGAAACTTCTCTATTTTCATCACTAATTTGCTCTTTAATAGCTTCAATAGCAGTATTTATAGTTTCAATCTTTATTTCCCGAACAGAATAGGAATTATTAAATTTACCCTCAGAGTACTTTTTAGAGCCTATTTTTTTAATAAAATGTTTAAATTTAGAAGCCAATAGTATTCCAGCAGTCATGGCTCTCATTTTGAAACGGTTTGTTAATAGCATCCTTCTATGATTTAAAATATCTAGAATTTGATAAGCATTTTCAGTATCTACCTTTCCTTGTATAAGTAAATTCTGAACCTTTTGTTTCTCTGCATTCAGTCCAATGAGATGAATATTAATTTCCTCTTGCGATAGTTCTCTTGAACGCTTTGATGCTTTACCTCTATCCATACTTTTAAGAATTTTACGGTAATCAGCTATAACTGCCATTACAGCTGATCTATTATAATCGTTTATTTCAGATTTTAAATTATTAATTATATATCTTATCAGCTTCGATTTTGCAATTCTTTCTTTATCTTCGTTGCTGCTTAATTGAATTTCACTTTTCTCAGAAAACATTGGCAAGAAAATGCTCGCAATTGTCAATGTAGATAATATTACTCCTGCAGAAATAAAAATTATTAAATCTCTTTCTGGAAAAGGGCTGCCGTCCTGCAATACCATAGGAATAGAAAAAGCACCCGCTAATGTTACTGCACCTCTAGCACCTGAAATAGATGTCAATACATATGACTTTAGTGAAACCTTTTGTTTTTTTTCGGATTTATCCAATATTTTACTGCCCTCAGAAAATATTACAATCCAAAGGAAACGAAGTATAATAAGAGAAGCTGTAATAAGTATGATGTACATAACAACTTGATAATTATTGTGATATTGATCATTAAATATTGCACTTAATACCTTGGGAATTTGCAGACCTAAAATTACAAATACCAATCCATTTAATATATATAAAAGAACAGACCATGTATTATCTGAAACAATTTGCATTTTTAAGCTGAATTCCATTCTTTCTTTTTCAATAGCATGTACAATTCCTCCTGCTACTACTGCCAATATACCAGAGACTCCGATGTGTTCTGCCACAAGGTATATTGCAAACGGAGTAAGCATCTGAATCAACACATGCATAGTTACATCTTCCATACCAAGATAACGCAAAAATAATCTCACATGTATAATTTAAAATGCTAAAATTGAGCCACACAACAAACCACCTATTGCTATAATAAAAAAGCTAATAGAGGCTTCCTTTAAAGAAAAAACACCCGTAATAGTTGCCGCTATTGCAAATTTGAATGCCACCAGTCCAGATGCATCATTCATTAAGGCTTCTCCTTCAATCAAATGCATTACATTTTTCGGCAACTTTATCCTGCTGGCAAGGGAACTTACAGCTACTGCATCTGTCGGTGAAAGAATAGCTGCTAATGCGAAAGCGGCTGATAGCAGAATGGTTGGAATCATCCAATTAATAAAATACCCTACTATAAAAACAGTAGCAAACACCAGCCCTAATGCAAGCATTAGAATAGGTGCCCTTAAATTCCATAGTTCTCCTCTTGGAACACGTTTACCATCATTAAAAAGAATAGGTGCTACGAATAATACAAAGAACAACTCAGGATTCATTCCCATTTCAAGTTCAGGAAATAAAAGAACCAGAATACTTCCTAAAGCCACTTGATACAAAGGTACAGGAATACATGGAATAAAATGATTAATAATATTAGAAGTACAAATTATTATAAGCAAAGCAAGTACTGCATAAAATGTTTCCATTAATTATTCTCCTCACTATTTTCTTTTGTTGCATGATTTTAACTCACATTAACCTAGTTTAATATAATAATGTTAACTAAATATAAACATGCATATGTGCTGTTCTAAAGCAAGAAACCTATAACACTATATGTAAAATCATAGACCTAAATATATAATTTTCCCATAACATGATATTTATGTGATTTTCTTTTTTGTTCCTCTGCTTTATTTACCCGCTCTTAATAAATATAGATGATATAATTGTATATTATTAATATCCAACTTTTAAATAAATTTATTTAGACTTTTATCATTTTTATTTTTTATTATCAAAAGTAGTTCTTTGCAAAGTACTTTATTAGTTGAAATTAAATGGAGTACTTATCAAAATATTTTACCCCTAATTTTTGACATGCAAAGTCATAATTGGTATACTTTAATTGAATTTAGTCGTTTTGGAGGTTTTTTATGATGCTAAAGAAATTTTCACTCGGTGTGCTCACTTTTTTGTTTACTTTTTCAATACTATTTGCTGGTTGTACAAGTGAATCCTCTTCCAATAAGGATACTAAAACTCAATTAGATGATATAATAAGTTTATATACTGGATTTAACGGCTCTATTCTAGTTGCAAATGGTGATGAGATTCTATTAAACAACGGTTATGGCAAGGCAGATTATGATAAAAAAATCGACAATAGCCCACAAACTGTTTTTGGAATCGCTTCTATTACATCACAGTTTACTGCTACGGCAATTATGATGCTCCAAGAAAAGAATCAACTAAACATTCAGGACACAATCAATAAGTATATTTCAGATTACCCTAATGGTGAAAAAATAAAAATTTATCATCTGCTAACACACACCTCTGGAATACCTGAACTTTACTCACTTGTTGAATCAATAGAAATTGGAAAGCATGCATATACGTCTTCAGAAGTTATAGATTTATTCAAAAATAAGCCTCTCAATTTTGATATTGGAGCAAAATATGAATTCAGCAACTCAAATTATGCATTGCTTGGATTCATTATAGAAAAGGTTTCAGGTATGAAATATGAGGACTTTATTGAGCAAAATATATTTAAACCATTAAATATGAATAATTCAGGATTCTTAAGCAGTTCAAAGAGTACTGATGACAAATCTGGAATAGCTGACAGGGCAATTGGATATAAAAAACTTGTAGCAAATGCTGCTATATTTGAAGAAGAAAACGCGGCAGAGTCTTCAAATCCATATGAAAAATCATTTGAAGCAGAGCCTACACTTACATATGCAGCAGGAGGGATATATTCCACTGTTGAGGACTTATATAAATGGAATAAAGCTTTGAATACCAATAAACTTATTACAAATGAATCTTTAAAGGAAATGTTTACTCCTCACGTAGAAAATTATGGTTATGGCTGGTTTATTGATGAAAAACACGCAGAAGATAGCCATGAATCAGATACCTCTGGAGATCAAAGTGAAAGTTCAAATAGTGCATCAAGTAGTATAGCAAATGATGACAACAGTAAAGAAGCGGAGATTGTACATCATGGAGGTTATTTGCCGGGTTACAGTTCATTTATAATCAGAAATAATACTACTCCTTATGTAGTTATCATATTAAGCAATACAGAGTATGAACAACGTGTTATGGACATGGGGTATCATTTAATGGATGCCTTAGAAAAAGAATAATAAAAATAAAGCCGTTAGCTGAAATGCTGCGGCTTTATTTTTTAATCCATAAGGGTACCACTCTATTTAGGAAAATTATATACACTTGAACATTGACCTTGAGCACTATTACATTATTTACTATAAAGTTTCAAGCTATTTATGCCACGGACGCACCTTCCCTGTCCAGCCCTTCTCTTCCCAGTATAATACATCAGGAGGATTTAATTTCAGTTTTTTATGCATAAAACGACTTACATAAAACCATTTACGCACTCTAAAGCAGGGTTTTATATTCCCGTTATTGGTTTTAATTTTAACAGCTGTTGCTTTTGCCTTTTTAGTAATTTTCTTTTTAATTTTTTCAGAAATCTTATCCCAATTTACTTCCATTAGTGCAAAGCCTAGTTTATACGTCTTAGCAACTCCCCATAAATCTAGACTATCTTTCATTTCATTAAGTGTTTTTGAATAAACAGGTCCTGATGCTGTTGCTATAACCAAACCTTGTTTATGAAACATTTCTTTATTAGGCCGATGGACAATATACATGTTTGCAAAATGGTCCAAAAAAACCTTCATTTGACCAGAAACATGAAATGAATATACAGGCGAAGTTAATATAATTAAATCTGCCCATAATAGCTTTTCACGTATCTGATTTGTATATCTGCTATGTGCACAGGTTCCTTGTTCTTCTGTAAAACATCTGAAGCATGAAATACAGTACTCAGGTAAATCCCTTGGTAGAAAAACTTCTGTTACCACTGAATTTTCAATATTTTTAACCACTTCCTGAGCAATATTGTATGTAGCGCCTTTACGTTCAGTACCATAAACTATTGTTATTTTCACGACAATACCATCCTAAAATTAATCACAACTATTATTTTAACATCCTAATGACCATTTGTAATAGTATATCTGTAAATTTATTAATTACATGTATAAGCATGCATAAAATAGTTCTTTAAACTGTTATTACTTTTGATAAAGTTGAAGGCTTTTAAGGTATATCCCTTAAAAGCCTTCGTTAATTTTCTATGTATAAATGATATAGAATCTGTGCAGCAATACCAAACCAATTTTCAGCTTTGGTACTAGTTAATAATAGTTCTTGATACTTTTATTTGCAAATACCAATTGAACCATCAATTCTATCTGTTATGTAAGCACTAAAATGCCACTTCATGTCATCTGAGTAGAATTTGAAGTATTCGCCCTCACTCAAGTTTAATCCATAAAGCTGACCCTTAATATTTGATGCAACCAGTACCCCATTTTTCTTAATATCAAAAGTACCTTTAATGAAATCGGAAGAATAGCTTTCGCAACTAACTAATGTAAACTCGTACTTTACTTTGTTATTCGCCTGTAACTCCGCATTTAATGAGTTATAGATTGGAATTAAGTTATTCCATTTGATTACAACCTTACCCTTAACAGTGTCATACCAAGTATCTGTTTCTCCATCATTTAAATAGAGTGGCTTTTCTGAAATAATCTGATGATACCAATGATAACATTTGGACACACCGATATCAACTTTTTCAGAACTAGATACTTCTTGTTTTGAGACTGGCTCAGCAGCAATAGCCAAAGATGAGAATGAAACAGTGAACACCAATGACAAAACAACACCAATTAATAATATACGTCTTACATTAAACATATTTCTCCCCCTTTTTAATTTATTGTTGTTACCAATTATTTTACAATATTTATACATATTTTTCAATATTTTTAAATAAAATACATTATTTTTTATTTTAATTACTGAAAACATTTTAATAAAGTCACAACTATTTCATCACCAAACTCAAGAGCAATTCATAGATATTTGCTGTGTAGGATATGTATTTTAACAATTAATCGTAGAGGTATGTATGTCTTTATAGTTTTTATAGTTTTATAGTTTTTATAGTTTTTATAGTTTTATAGATTTACAACACTTCCCATTTAGGTGCTATAGGAATTAAAAGTTCTACAATTTCTAGCGCAGTAAATAAAGAACCAAAACTATTTGCAAATATCATCAGATATTTAACTAATAGTTTTGGTTCATAAAGACTTAGAGTTACATTATGATAATAAAAATAAATAATCTAAGCAACATTCATAATTCTATAATAGTCTCAAATAAGAGTATGCTTCAAATACACCCTGCTTACATACTTCCAAAACACTTATTAATATGCTTTGAATCTAAATCGCTTTTCCCTGTCTTTGCATAAGCAAGCCAAACAAGCAGCATTACAATGGTTGACACTGGAAGTGCAATAAAGGTTGTTCCTACCATTGATAGCTTTTCTAAAGATGTTTCCATTACAATAGAAGCTTTGCCTGTCAGCAGCTTGCATATCTGCATATATGAAGCATTTGAATGCACAAAGAAGGTCCAGAAAAACCATGTTGCTGAGCCTGATATCATTGCACCTTTCACGGCAGCCTTAGGAATGCTCTTAAAGAATAGGGCTGCTACATATACAGGTAAAAATGCAGCTGTTGTCAATTCAAAAAATATAGTAGTAAATTTAGCAATAATACCATCTGCAATTGGAAGTCCGCTGGCTGCCCATGCAATTGCTGTGCTTATTAATATAACCACAAGAGTTGCAGATTTTGTTATCACTAAAGAATTACCCTTTCTTTCAAGAGTTTTTTCATATAAGTCTCTACCTGCTGCTGAGCCCATTGTATGGAACTGAGCACTCAATGTAGACATTGCTGCAGCAAGCATTGCAACGAGGAATATTGAAGAAAACCATTCAGGTAAGAAATTCTTAATAAAAAGAGGGATGATATTATCATTTACACCATTAGCAGCAACTATTGCTATTTGCCCTGTCTTTTGGAAAAGAAGTACATTAGCAAGAGCTCCAACGATAAAAGCTACACCAGTCATTGAAAATATAAAAATTCCTCCAGATAGAACTGCTCTATTTAACTCTTTATCACTTTTTACAGTCATAAACCTAACCGCTAACTGAGGCTGTGCTAATACACCAATTCCTACACCAAGAACTATTGTTGAAATAAGACTCCACCACATTGGAGACCCGCTCTTTGGCATAGAAGTCCAACCTTGAAATCCTCCCGCTACTGACTTTGCTATATCTTCTTGAATTACAGGATTGCTAAAAAGTTCTGAAAGCTGTATATGTGCAGAAGTTACTCCTCCTAAGTTGGCATATGCCGTTACAAGTAGTACTACCATTGCAATAAACATAATGCCGGCTTGAAATGCATCAGTATACATTACTCCCTTCATGCCGCCCATCCAAACATAAATTGCAACTACTGCTACAAATGCTAATAATGAAACGCTATATGGTATACCAAAATAAGTCTGGACAAAATTAGCACCGCCCTTTATAACACTAGCAGCATATATTGGCATAAATAAAAAAATAAGTACAGCAGCAAAGCCTTGTATAAATTTAGATTCAAACCTTTTTCCTAATAATTCAGAAAAGGTATGAGCATCTAAAGCCTTTCCCATTCTTCTTGTTCTTTTCCCGAAAAAGACAAACGCAATAAATATACCAATAAAAACATTAAAGAATGTTAACCATAAGAGTCCCATCCCCATGTTGGCTGCTAATCCCCCAAAACCAACAATTGCGGAAGTGCTTATAAAAGTAGCTCCATATGATAATGCCATAATTAACGGATGGGTTTTTCTGCCTGCTAAAAGATAATCTTGAGAAGATTTTGTATTCTTGTACCCAAGATAACCAAGATACATTGTAATTAATAGAAAAATAATAAAAACGATAATTGTATAACCAGACATTACTGTTATCCTCCTTAGAAATTGTTGACAAAAATTAATACAATTCTAAAGAGTAAGCTATCACCAGAATACTCGACCGACGCTTATATCCTTAACCACATACTCTTGCTATACGAATTGAAATCTATACTAATTTGTATTAAAATATACTATCCGCTTTATTGCCGCGTTTGCTTCTAATTAACCACAAGTAATAATTATACATGTAAATAAGCGATAACCGACATTCATATTTAATATGCCAAATAGTATTTTACAAAAAATGCTGAACTTATTAAATCCTTATTTCGTCTCTTCCTTCAGCTCTTGAATATCTTC
Source organism: Ruminiclostridium herbifermentans (assembly GCF_005473905.2). Taxonomy (NCBI): domain Bacteria; kingdom Bacillati; phylum Bacillota; class Clostridia; order Eubacteriales; family Oscillospiraceae; genus Ruminiclostridium; species Ruminiclostridium herbifermentans. The sequence continues at coordinate 542,303 of NZ_CP061336.1, read as the reverse complement.
TTCCCCTCCTCTGTTCCAGTTGTACAACCCATAAACTACACAGGCAAGAGTACTCAAAATGCATAAAAAATATACAGCCAAAATGCTAAAATCAGATATGCCAAGAAACATCTTTATCCCCCCTTTGGTACTAATTCAATAAATTCCAGCAACTTTTCACGCAAATTCGCAATCATTACGAGCCTTTGAGAAACAGCCGCTTATAAAATATGAATAAAATAAATAAGCCCATGTAGAATTTGCATAAATAAGCAGAACTCCACATCGGCAATTTAACAAATTGACCCATTATGTTTTAATTCTACCATAATACCATTCTACACAAACATTGTATGATAAAAAGTACATTTTGGTCAACATATGTTTTACGTTTTTTGATGTTTTTTTAGATTTTTTTAATATTGCGTAACTATATGAATTTAAGTTATATAATCTACTTAGCTTGATACTTACAGCCTTTTAAAGGTCTGCTTTGTCTATTCAGCTTTTCGTTTAAAAGTATATCCACAATTAAGACATTGGCTTTGAGTATTATCGCGTTTACAGAAGCAAATGGGACATTCATCATCTTTAGCTTGTGAAGTTTCGTAATCAATAATTATATCTGCTATTTCATTTTGCACTCTTGTAGTTTTATTCTCCATGTATTCTCTGCCATCATCAACAAACCAAAATATATAGCCACATGACCTACATATATAATTAATTGTAGCTTGATTATCTAATCCTAAAAATGTCATACCTCTTGAATAAAGCATACTATTTCTTTTATCAAAATCTTTTCCTTTACAAACAGGGCATATCAATTCATATCCGTTAACTTTAATCATCTGCTTATACCCATTCCAAATGTATCCTTATGTGAATAAATATGGTTATAGAATATTCTAGTTTACTATTTTAATTATCTATTCTGTGATAATTTCTTTCTTAAGAAGCTCGCTATAGAATTTTTTCTTTTGCAATATGCTGGGCGCTTCCTTAGTTTGTGATATTCCAAGCATTCAAAGCATTTGCCATGCCTTTCACAGCCTTTTTTCTTGCAGGGACACTCTTCAAGTCCATTCTCAAATATCACCTTCATCCCTCCTGTATGTTAACTCAAATTAAATTCCTAATTACTCTTTATCCCTAAATAAGTATACCTTTCAGCAATTGAACCTTTTATCAAGTAATTAGTAATTTTTTATTCAAATTTATTGTAAAATACAATCTCATCAAGACTCTTTTTAGGTGTAACCTCTTCATCATAGGCTGGATAACCAAAAGCTATAACTTCTGAAGCAATAAGAGGCTTTTTCAAATTTAAAAGTTCTGATAGTTCATCTACCTTAAACAAGGAAATCCAAGTTGAGCCAACACCATGTTCTAAAGCAGCCATCATCATATGTGTTCCAGCAATTTTAGTTTGATGCTCCTCCATATGTATCCTTCTATATAATTCATCATCCATGTTTTCAATTTCTTCTACATAATTTGGGAAACGTGACTTTTGAATATATCTACCGCCACGTTCTTTATCAAAATTTTTCGTACATAGAACAATAAGAAAACTCGCCTTCTCTATCCACTTTTGGTTATAGGCTATCTGAGCAGTTTTGAGGATTAATTCCTTGTCTGTTATTACTCCAAATTTCCAAGGTTGCCCGTTTCCACCAGAAGGCGATAGCCTACCAGCTTCAAGAATATAATTAATAACTTCATCCGGTACATCTTTTTCTGCGAAATTTCTTACGCTTTTCCGTTTTTTAAGTAAGTCTAATATCATACTGTACATCCTTTCTTTATTTAAACTTTCTTTATTCTAAGTTTCTTTTTTCAAACTTTCTTTATTCAAAAATACATAAACAAAAAGCAAGGTATATTTACCCTGCTAATATATCATATTATAATATGGTCAATCAGTATATAAAAATCTCATTAATTAGGCAACTTCTTTTAAGCCTCATTGCTTTCAGTAATTATATCATCAATAAGATTTTATATTTAAATCCTTCCTCAAAAACATTTTATCAAAAGGTGTGGTCTCTTATCTATTCTTTTCCTACAATATTTTTACGCTATTCTACTATTTAATGATCCCCTGCAAATTATCGCTGGAAGTCTTAATGCCATGCATTAAATTATAAATATCTTCAATGTTTGAACTGTGTTCTTCTAATGTCGCCAGTACCTCCTCTGCTGAAGAAGCTTGCTCTTCAGAAATACTAGCAATGCTTTCTACTTCCTCATCTATATTTGAAAATAAATCAGCAATATTTCCTATTCTATTAATTTCATCAGCAATGCACCTATCAATCTCCTTAAAAGATACTAGTATCATTTCAAAGCTTTTATTAACAGCATTAACAACCTTCTCACCCTCTTGAGTGGCTACTTGTCCTCTACTAACTTCATCAAGAACATTTTTTGTTTTATCCTTTATCTGATGTATTATTTCATAAATCTGCTTTACAGTAAATGCACTTTGTTCAGCCAACTTTCTAACTTCATCTGCTACAACAGCAAAGCCTTTACCCGATTCTCCAGCCCTTGCAGCTTCAATAGCCGCATTTAATGCAAGCATATTTGTTTGCTCTGCAATTTGTGTGATTCCTGAAAGAAAATTATTAATTTCGTCCATATTTTTATTCAATTCACGAACAGTCTCTAAGGATTTTGTAACAGACTGGTTGACTATATCCATTTGATTTTCCATCATATTTATTTTTTCTGTTCCTTCTGTTACAACATTACTTGCGTTAGATGAAACATCCTTCAATTGATGAGAAAACTCTGTTAGCTTATGTATTTCCTTATCTGCATCTTTCATCATTTGGCTAATCTGAGTAACACTTTTACTCTGATCTACAATACCAGTGGTAATTTCCTGATTAGCTATTGTTATTGAACTAGTAATTTCACGAACAGCTGAAAGATTTTCATAGCCTTTAGAGATATCAGCATTTAAAGCTGATGTATTTATACTAATTAAATTCATAGTTTTTCCCAACTCATCTAATAACTGATTTGCTTGTGCTTCTTTTTGATTTGCATTCTTTATTAGCTTTCCTCCATCTTTCGCTAATATGAAAATCATTATCGTTATAAGGATTTGTAAAACATCAGCAAATATAGTAGCCCCTATGTTAGTGCTTGGTTTTACCAACTGGATTATAATTAATATTGTATTCATTATAGTTCCAACAACACAGATAATCCATTTATTAAAATATAAAGCAGCAATACTGATTGGTAGCATAGCTAAAAGAAAAGCACTATTTTCAGCTTCTATTAGCAGAGGAAGTACTAGAAACAAAGCTGATGCAACTAAAATATAGGAAGCAGCAGTTTCCTTATTCTTATACCTTAAAAACAAAGCCAAAAAAGCTGAAACAATTGTTACAGTAAAAGGAATAATAGTTGTAGAAATTGAACGTGTAGCTATTCCTACAATTATCATAACAGATGACATTGCGAAAAATACCCAATTTAAAATCTTATTTACATTCTTTACATGCTTTATTAATGAGTTTTCTAGCATAATCATATCTCCTATCAATAGTATTTCCAGAGTCTAGCTTATTGCCACTCTACAGAAGTTTTATTTTCATAACGTAAATAGCCCTTTTTAAACTCATAATTAAATTTAAATTATAATTTACTTTTCTATAGAGCTATCTATTGTTATAATGTGGTAATTGTTTCAAAAAATTATAAAAATTGCACTTTATTATACTATGTAATGTCATATTACAATAATATTTTACTTTTTGTACATAAAATGTCAATTACTTTTTAGTAAATCATAAAATTTTATAACTAAATATATAAAAATAGATAGTAACAAAAATATATTCATAAGAAATTAAAGTCTGAATTCACATTATGTAATTTTTGATTATGTTAATAATTATTGTAGCACATGTGATTATTAATTCATTTGACTTGTTGTTAGATTTACTAATTATTATTAAAATTGTATTCTGCCAAAAAAACATATTTTATTAAATAAATGAAATAATCAAGCAATTATGATAAACTCAAATGTAGATAAGGAAAATACCTTCCACATTATAAGTTAATACCTATTAACATAATTTTTACTAAATAATAGTTGAGTAAAAAAGTACAAAAATCAGTGGTATTGAACCAAATATACAATTCAAATATTAGATTATATATTCACACAGTTATATACCAATATACACCATATTTATCTATCACATCAGCACAGCAAGAACTCCAAGGAAGCGACCCTAAAGGAAGAAGCACATTTCCTCCTTCTGATAATAAGGAATATGCTTTTTTACTTCATCTTCGTTATTAAATTTAATACCATAACTCATAGTCGGACGTGACTCTTTTAATGAGGATGTTAACATGACATTAACAAAGGCATCATTTTGTGATTCACTTACGGCAAAAACTTCATTCCCGTCTTTAAGTAATACTGCATGCATGAATGTGCCATCTGGATATTTTTCATTATATCCTAGGGTCATTCCAAAAGCCTCCTTGTAAAACTCTACAGCTTCAACTGTGTTTTTAATGTATAGCGTTGCTCCCAGTTTCATCTGCAACCTCCTTCTTTATTATTTAAATTACTTTCATTTTCATAATAAGCAATTCTTTATTAAAGTATTTTAACCCATAAATTTACAATAACTAAGAAAACTTATTGACACTTCAATATCTAGTCTCAATTTATATTTTCCTAGAATAACTTTTCTTTTTTAGGCTAAGATAAACACGATAAGCCTTTTTACCCACTCAGAGTTATTGAATACATATCAAAATATATAGAAGGGGTGTAAATAACCATGAGTAATACAAAATTATTAGTTTGTCCAATATGTAAAAACAGTAATTTCCTTATGAAATATGAAGCTACTTACGTATATTCTTATTTTATCGATTCTGATGCTCCAGGCCTTAGCAATACAGAAGAATTTCTTCCATACATGTTTGATAATCGTGAACAGAAAGAAACCAAGCAGTATCTGGAATGCAACACATGCGGCTCTGTATATAAGTGCTATTTTAATATATGGGATAAAAAAATAGACATAAAAGATTTACAGGCTGCTATTGACTCAGGTAGTACTTCTGAATCGAACATAAAAAATAATTAAAAGAAACATGTGCTAATCAAACATTATCAGGATTTAGAAGAATAATTCTATTGCCTTCAGTTTCTACTCTAATTTTATTTTTTCCAGTCATCCCTAACAATTCTATATATTCCTTTGGAATCTGCAGCCTTCCAGCCCTGTCTAAAACAGCAAGTTCTACGTGAGTCTCATTAATTTGAGAATTTAAACTTTCCTCCAATTCTTCAGCGTAGGATTTTGCACGTATAAATTCGCTGCTTGTCCTCCCATCTCGTATTGAGACTACTCTATCTACCTTTTTTGAAAACTGTCTATCATGAGTTACAATAATTATTGTAATACCTAGAGTTTTATTGAGTTCTCTGAAAATGTCCAGAATCATACCAGAGGACTTGGCATCTACAGAACCAGTTGGTTCATCCGCAAGAAGTATCTTAGGATGGTTTACAACACCAATAGCTATGGCAATACGTTGCTGTTCACCTCCAGATAGTTGATGCAGCTTATTATTTTTTCTGTGAGAAAGTCCTACCATTTCTAAAATTTCCAAGGCCCTTCTTCTTACATTTCGTTTCCTTGCTAATATAAGAGGAATTTCAACATTTTCTAACGCAGTTAAATAAGGAATAAGGTTTCTGGCATTATTTTGCCATACAAAGCCAACAGTTTTCAGCTTGTAGTCAACCATTTGCTTTTCAGTAAATTTCAAAAGATCCTTTCCATCAATAATAAGCTTGCCAGCGGATGGGCGATCAAGTCCACCTAGCATATTTAGCAAAGTAGATTTACCACTTCCACTATTGCCGATTATAGCCATCATTTCCCCTTTTTCTATAGTCAAGTCCAGACCCTGTAATGCTACAACCTCAATGTCCTTAGTTTTATATATCTTAACGAGATTCTCACAAAAAACCATATTATTAGCAGCTTCAACGCTCATCTACAATTTCACCATCCTCAAGTGTAAAGATTTTGTCTGCAACTTCCATCATTCCAGCATCGTGGGTGGTCATTATAACAGTTATCCCTTCCGAAATAACCAAATCCTTAAAAAGCTTAACAATTTGAAGCCCCATATGTGTATCAAGTTCAGCTGTTGGTTCATCTGCGAAAACAATTTGTGGCTTATGAGCCATAGCCCTTGCAACAGCTACCCTTTGCTGTTCCCCACCTGACATTTCACTTGGTCTATGATGCATACGCTTCCCTAAGCCCACTAATTTGAGACATTCTTCACTTCTCTCTTTTCTTTTTCTTGCATCATAGCCTGCAACACGTAAGCCAAATTCAATATTTTCATATGCAGACATCATGGAAATAAGGGCTACTGATTGAAATACAAATCCAATATTTTGTCTCCTTAGCTTATCACATTGCCTTTCAGATAGTTTCGTTATATTTATATCATCAAAAAATATATCTCCAGAAGTTGGCTTATCTAGTGCCCCAAATAAATTCATAAGAGTTGTTTTCCCAGAACCAGAGCGGCCCTTTAATATAGTTAGCTTGCCTTTTTCAACTTCCATATTGATTCCCTTTAGGGCATATATTGTATCCTTCCCAGATAAAAATTGTCTGCTGACATTATGTGCTGTAATAATAGCGCTCATAGTTTAATCCTCTCCTAATTTCAATGCCTGACTTATATTGATTTTGTATATCAGCCTGCCTATTATTAGGAAGCATAAAACAAGCATAATTGCTACAATAGCATACAAACGTAAATAGTCATTGGCATCAGAAATAACTTTAAATGGCGGAACTTGCTGTTCAGAGCTATATACCATTTGAAATAGAGGAACAAAAATCACACTTGTTATGTTTCCTAATCCAATACCAGCAAATATTGAGCTGCCTGTAATTAAGAGTTGTTCACAAACAATCATTCCAATTACTTCTCTATAGGTTAGACCAATTGCTCTGAAAATACCAAATTGAAGAATTCTCTTTTTTATTGATAATATCCAATAAATTAGGAACCCTAAAATTGTTATAATAATTGTAGCAATAAAGCTAAGAGTTAACGCTCCATTTGTGCCCTGAAGCATAGGGTCGTTTTTATTTATAATCACTTTTTGCGAAGCATCATTAATTGAATCTATTTCAATTTTCTTATCATTTATTTCTTTATATAAATTATTGAATGTTACTCCGGGTTTCTTTTTTAACCATACCTGATATGGTTCCACTAAATTCATTTTTTGTATATAGTCAAGATTTGCAACAACAAAATATGGAGTCTGTACATTTTCCACTTTCCTATTAGGATTTAGTGTAGGCCAATAATCTATAAAAGCAAATATAGTTGCAGATATAGAACTCCCAGCTTCACCCCATTTAAGGTCAATTTGATCTCCTTCTTTAGCACCAAACTCTTCCTTAAAAGCTTTAGAAACTAATACGGCATAATTTGTATCAGTCATAAGATTTAGATATTGATACCAATGATAGGGTAAAAGATCATTTCTGAACCAAGCAGTTTTACCAAATTCATTAGGAATAATACCCATAATTGAAACTTGCTTTAACAATTGTCCTCCCATATAGGCATAACCTTGGTTATTAATAAAGACTTTTGTTACTGATTCTGCAGCTTCTAAGCCTTCATATAATTCATAAGGAGGTTCATAATAATACATTTGATCCCTTTTTCGAAGATCCGGACCAATCATACCTGGTATTGGTGGTGGCTGATTGTCTGTCCAATGACCTTCAATGACAGTATCCGCTCCTACTTCGTAGTAGACTTTATCTTCCATATTTTTATTAATAGTTCGTGCTGAGTTTGAACTAAATATCCCTATTGACAATGCCATAATTATAAAAATCATGGTGAATTGCTCCCAACCAGAAGTTCTTCCAACCTGAATAAAGGACGCATAAAAAACGGGATTCCACAGCTTTCTACCTAACCAAAAAGCAAATTGTACTATATAAGGAAAAACTCTTAGAAACAACAAACCGAAACCAACTATAAAAAGCACTGAAATAAAAAATAACAGTGGGTCTATAACCATATCTGCTGCGTCCATACCAGACTTAAAAAGAGTACTCTGTTGTCTTTTATAGCCATATAGTCCGTAAACCGCCAATGCTACAAGAGCAACATCCACAAAGTACTTTTTCCAAAAAGGAATATTCTTATGACGCGCATTCTTTTGCTTATATAATACAATGCTTGTTCGTGAAGCCATAAAAGCTGGTATCAGCATTGTACAAGATATAAAGAGCACGGCCGCAATAGAATAAATATATGTACTCACACTTAGTTGTAAAGGCAATGCTCCACGTTGAACAAATTCAAGAAAACCGTTAGATGACCCTAATATTCTGCAAAAATACAGTCCAATAATAGGACCTATAATTATAGATATAATACCAATTATAGAACTTTCTATTAGATAAGTACAAAAAACAAAAAGACTACTTCCTCCTCGGCTCTTAATAATTGCAATTTCATTACTTTCAAAATCTACTTTTAACATTGATATCATAAAAGAATAAAATGCAAGTATAACTAGGATCGGTATTTCAAGTACTACAAGAGTAACTTCAAGCCGACTTATTTTTTGTTGATTAATTTTTAATATGTCATCGAGAGTTCTCTTGAAGCTAAGGTTATGTTTTATTGCCCATGTATCACTATTTCTAAAGGCTGATAGTATATGGTCAATATTTTTCACTTTGATTTGATGATAATCATATGCAAAATACCATGAAGCAGAGTTTAACCTTTTCACTCCACTTCCAAAAACTGAATTATTCATTAAATCCTGATTTATAAATATAGTACTCTCAAATTCCTTAATATCCATGCACCAATATGGATCATCCAAAGTCTTATATGTAAAAATTCCAACAACTTTTATTTTATATTCTTTGATCTTAGCATCAAATGTTGTATCCTTAAATACATAGGTGTTACCGAGAGTTAGGTCAAGCTTTTGTATGGCCTGCTCAGATAATATAGCTTCATAGATGCCATCCTCAGCAGTTTTTGAAGGCAATTTACCATTTAAAATTGTTATATGCTCTTCAAGTTCCGATAGTGAACAAAGATTTGCTGAAACTGCTTTTTTAGTTGATTCAGTTTTATCTATAGTAAATGTACCAGCATTTTCATATACTGCTTGTGTCAGAATTGGAACACCAGAACTCTTTGCAATAACGTTTTTAATTTCATTATCATAGGACTTGAAGGTTTTAAAGGAATTCTTATTTGAAGTTACATAATATCCTTCATAGTTTAGCTGATATCCTCCTGGGAATTTACCAGTCAATTGCTGAGAATTTTCAAGTTCCTTTACTAACATCCTTTGAATTATAGCTTGTGTATATGTTGGAATACTGCTTAAGAGTGCAACTGTAATGATTGACCCTAAAAGAGTGCAAATAAGCATCCATTTGTTACTGAACATCTTTCGTATAGCTATTAAAAACATTGTTACACCCCTTACTATTTAATTAATAGGTCACCGACTGAGAGGCCTTTTACAATTAATGATTGAGTTTGGTTTTGATCTCCAACTTCAATGTCTCTTTCTTTTTTTACACCATCTTCTAAAACATTCACGAACTTTCTATCGCCCGCAATACGAATCAAATTAGTATCTACAACAATTGCATTCTCCTTTTTCATTTGATAGTAAGTAATTAGAGCGAAATCTCCAAGTTCAATATCAGGGGTGAGCTTGTCCAATTTAACACGAATTGTAGATTTCGTGAATTCACTAGCATCTTCAGGCGCATCTGCTGGAGTCATAACAACTTCTCCTTCTGTCTCAAAATCTTTAATTCTTACATTCACTTTCATCCCAAGGAGAAATGGACTTACCGCACCAACTGTACTTGTTACTTGAAGAGCTTTAGGATCAGCAAGAGAAACCACTGTCGTAAATGCGTCAATATTGCTTCCTACTAGTATGTTTGTTTTATAATTAACAACACCATCAATGGGAGCTATAATCCTGCTATCTTCCAAATTCTGTCTAAGAGTATCAATCTTCAGCTGACATAGATTAATTGAATTTTCTTTAACTTTAATATTGTTTTCTTGAATATGTACTGAATCCTTATATGTTATTTCCTTTTCCTCAATTTGATTTTGTAAATCGTTAATTTCTTCTTCAGAATATGCATCAGGAATAGTTTTCATTTTTTCTAGTTTAAGTTTTAAACTATCTATCTGCTTTTTTAATATGTTGTTATCCTTCTGATTATTTAACTTTATAGTTTCCAATTCTAGTTTAGATTGATTTAAAAGAAGTTCCTGTTCCTTTATCTGTGTATCTAAATCTTCTGTTATAAGTTCTGCTAGAATTTGGCCTTTTTTAACATGGTCACCCACATTAACATTTATAGCCTTGAGTCTACCACTTGAATTTGAAAAACTTAATTCTACCTGATTAGCAGAAATCATAATTCCTGTTGTCTCAAATTTTTTTTCAAAAGTAGAGGGTTTAATTTCTATAGTGTTATAGACTACCTTTGGTGGTTCCTTTAATATAGGCGCAAGTACCTCTTCTTCTTTTGGTACTAGAGAACATCCTGCCAAAAAAATCATAGAGAATATTAATGAAAATACAACTACTTTATTAAGATTTTTTCTAATATAAAGCTTTTTTCTATTATATGTAAAATTTCTTCTTGAAATAAAAACTCTTATCATCATAAACTAATTCCCCCACCCCGCAAAATATACAATTAAATTCATTAATATATAATACCATATATGGAAAATAATATACAGTCGGTATTTTTGCTGTATGAGTGTACTATTTTGTAGTTTTGAATGTTTTAGTCATACTTAGAAATTCTTTTCTCTTGTTGTAATATATGTTAATTTATTATATATGACAAAATATATAAGTTCATATTTTTTTCTACAAAAAATCATTGAAATTTGATGTTGAAGTACATAAAGGTATTCATTTCAAAAATATTTTGAGCAATGGCAGAAAACCCGCATTGACAGCGTAGTCATATTATGATGCGCTTAATCAGAAGTAAAAATGGGAGTTAATTATTATGTTAAATACCTATGTTAGACCATCAAGAGATTTAAGAAATAATTATTATGAAATTGCTAAGATCGTCAAAGAGCACAATCACGTAATTATTATAAATAACGGTCGTGGAGAAGCTTTTTTAATAGGCATCGAAGAATTTGCTGATTACGAAGAATATGTCCATAAAAAATATGTTCTATCAGAATTAAAGAAAGCAAAAGAATAAGCCGAATCACCAGAAACTAAATGGCTTTCTGAAAATGAATTTTGGAAAACTGTGAGTAAAGACTTATGATTTATACTGTAGAGTTTCTTCCTATAGCATTAAGTGACGTTCTGGAAATAAATAAGTATCTGTCTCCATATTACGAAAGTACAGTTGACAAGTTTATACGTAATTTAACAGACAAAGTTAATCAAATAAAATAAACTCCATTGATGTACGAAATTTTTCAAGATGACACATTTTTCAGAAGATCTGTGGTTAAAAATTATCTTGTTTTTTACACTGTAGACGAAGCAGAAGGAATAATAAGAATATATCGAATTTTACATAGTTCAAGGGATTTAGATTTAAAGCAGTATTTAAACAAAGCATAATTGTACCTGTCCAAAAAGTAACTGATAAGCTAAGCACAGGTGTATTAGATGGTGCACCCATCCCCTACTTTTTTATATATTTAGATTGATTGAATAATAAGTGTGTAAAGTACTTCTGTAAATAAACTTCTATTTTAAAAGCAAATGTTACACGAAACCATATATAAGCATGTTATGTCCTCCACGCACTTGATTGGAGGTTTTTTAACTTCGCTTTTTATATGCTATTCCATCTAACATACATAAGCAGGCAGAGTTCACAAAATCTGTAGTTGTTGACATTCTTGCAGAAAAACCATTCTTAAAATATTTATAAAAAACATCTCTTGCCTTCCTGAAATCCTCAATGTTCTTCAGATACAAATTAATCTGAACCATATCATCTAAAGTTGCACCAGCTGACTCCAAAGTGCTTTTTAAGCTATTGAAGCTTGCTTCCATTTGATATACAATATCATCTTTATCAAATCCACCAGCAGCATTTAAATTTCCAGTCAGCCCATCCAATAAAAAGTAATAATACTATCATACCAATAAAATATAATAATATTAAAAGCCATTCTTGCATTAATCCTATCCTCCATGTCATTAGTTCACACTATAAAATATTTCCGTACTAATTGAATTTCTTCTTCATTATACCTTAATCTATAAAAACACTGTATAATTGCATCTTAATTTTCAACACTATCTTTCATTTTAATAAATGTCCTTTTTCCTATCCTTACTCCTCAGTATCGGTTATAGTATTTGCCACTAGGTCATGTTTATTAAGTATGCCTGTAAAAAAAGTAAAATAAAAGCAAGGTTAATTACCCTGCTAAACTCCCTAGTTATGTACTATACGTATTTTTCTCTTCATGCAAGCAGTTTTTTTTATAAATATCCCCTCTAGTTTTAATATCAAAAACAAATATTTCCATCCTAGCATTATCCTTAATAAATAACGCTCTTATATCTCCAATTCGAATCCTAAAATATGGAGGGTTATCATAGCCTTGCATACGTTTAACATCACCTTTAGGAAGGCTGTTTAATGCACTATATATTCTATCTCTTGTAACCTTATCGTATTTAATAATTGTTTTAGCAACTTCTTTTGAAAATGTTACTTTATACATTATAGTCATTATCACTTTCTGCAATCTTTTCAATATCCTCAGCAGTAAATCGTTTTTCTGCTTTTGCTTGTGATAGAATACTCATATGGTGTTTGACATCTTCGTCTGAAACACATTCGACAGGCATGTTATCCAAAGCATCACTAATTTTTTTCCATTCAATATATTCTAAAAGCTGGTTATACTTTTCTATACTAATTATCGCAGCTTCAAGTTTATTATTCCTTATTATAATAATGTCTTCTTTCTTTGCCTTATCAATTGTTTTAGCAACATTTTGCTGCAACTCTGATGTTGAAATAAATCTATCCTGTATAAGCATAATCATTCTCCTTATGTATTCTTATACTCCTATTATATGCTGTTATTAAATTCTACACAATATAATATACAAAATTTTATAATATATTTTATATAAAAATATAATCAGGTGTTTTAGATTCACAAATGACCTCTACGGCTTCATGTCCCTAATAATTTTATAAAATATGTAGAGAGGCGGTCAATAACCGCCTCACAAAATTATCAAAAATATATATACATTATTATCTATTAACCCATGTGCATTTCTTACATCTTTCTGGCATATTGCGACTAGAATTTACTGCACAACGAAGTTCGACATATCTCTTTCCCTGCCAAACATTTAAAAAGCCTTTGTTAGTAATATTATCAACATATTTGCCAACGTTACAGCACAGAAAAACATCCCCATTATAGGCAATTGACGCACTTTTCATTGGTGCATTATAGTTTTTATTTAAAATGAATTTATCCATTGAAACATATTCTTCTCCACTCCAAAAATAATCACCTACTCTTGTTGGATATAAGTCATTAAGCATTTTATGTGAATCCAAAAATATAGAGGTTTGCAAAATCTCATATCGCAAACTATCGTTCAAGACAGGAGCATATTTCTCAGGCACTGTTACTAAACCATATCCCATACGTCTAATTCCAAGTGAATATGCAAGTTGGGCAATCGCCTTCAACTGAGTACTATTGTCTTTCTGGATTGATGTATATATTCCTGGTGATAAGTCAATAGAAACCCCCTCATATACCTCTGTTAACTTTTTTACGTTGCCATAGATGCGTTCAAAATTTGCTCCCCTACGAATATGCTCAAAAGTTGTTTTTTCAGCCCCGTCAAAAGAAACCGTAACAATAACTTTATTTCTATAAAGGAAATCTATCATTTCATTAGATAGCAGCATTCCATTAGTTGAAATATCGATAGTTGCCTCTGTAAGTTTACAACTTTATTGCTCTTATACTTAAAGAATCATTGCATTTACTTACTATTTATTACATTAATATTATTAATTGACATATTTTTTTGTAATATGTTATAAACATTATAGGGTATGTGGTAATAATCATACAATTTTAAGGCCTTATAAATTACTTATTAGTCACTATAAACCTCACAAAACATATTTTATAAGGAGATTTTATTAATGAAAAAAACTAAATTATTAGTAGCGTTTCTAGCTTGTTTATCATTTACCTTAGTTTTAGCTCCACATGCTAATGCCGTTCGGTATATATACAATCCATATGGTTATCATTATGCAACTGTTGTTGTAGACAATTCTAATTATTTATTTTCTCCATACACGAGTCTTTCCAATGCAGCAATAGCCTCATGGAATAACTGTAATTTAACAGACAGAAGCATCTCCACTAATTCTAGTAGTTCTAATAAAATATATGCAGACCAAGACTTAGAAGAAGCATGGTCAGGACAATATTTGCAACTGATATACGATACATCTTATGCCCAGACTAGAAGTTATTTTACAACTAAGTTTAAAATAACACTTAATACAAATTTAATGGAAGAGTACAACTATCCTACATATCAAATTCAAGGAATCATTGCACATGAGCTCGGGCATGCACTTGGCTTAGCTCATAATGATGATGAGGTTGAAGCTCCTTATACATTAATGAGAACTAGCGATATAAATTGTATAACAAATTATACTCCTAAGACTTATGACGTAAACGCTGTAAATGCAGGATGGCCATGTTATGGATATACTGAAATAAACTAAATTAATAAAGGAGAATTTAATGTCAATGAATAAAAAAACAAATTTGCTCATACCAGCTTTAGCTTTAATTGCAATAGTTATAATTGCTTTAGTAGGAAATAAAATGCAGCCCAAAGACGTATTTATAAATGTTTCAGATAATACATCAATAAGTAATTCGAATAATAGTACACTTAGCAGCCCAAATACTGGTTTACCTCAATTGGTTTCTTCAGGCTCATATAGCTATTATGATAATTTTGATGAAGCTGACAGAAGAGCAAACTTGATTATAGTAGGTGAGGTTGTCAAGGTTAATGAACCTGAAGAAATTAGAGTAGGTGCTTATACAACTGATATTTACACTGTTTCCGAATTCAAAGTTGATAAAGTAATTAAAGGAGATGCATCTGTCGGTGATATAGTTAAGGTAAAGCAGATTGGTGGAGAATATAAAGTTATAGAACGTGTTGAAGGTGGAATAGATTATTACAAGCTTGGTGAAAGACACATTTTATTCTTAAAAAGTTATAAAGATGGTAAATATAAGAGTCCATGTTCACCAATCAATCCACTTCAAGGAAACATGAAAATCTTGAACGGTAAAACAAAGAAAACAAATAATTTTCAGTTTATAAACGACAACATACCTGAAGATGCCTTAGTAACAGCTGTTAAAGAAAAGGTAGAAAAAAACAAAGTAAAAAACGAACAACAAAAGGCTGAAAATAAGTAAAGTATCAAATATACTAATAAAACAGCTCCTTTCTGGCAATGATACAACCAATTCTACTTGTCACTGGTGTCATGTTTATTAAATATACGGATAAAAATAGCAAATTAAAAGCATATTATCCTGCTAAAACTCCTAGTTATGCACTATACATATTATTCTTTGTTCAAGCAATTTTCGTGTATATATTGCATTCCAATGTTTACCACTGTATACTTTATTTTATCATTATTTGTTTTCTAAATATGATAAAAGGGGTGTATTATATGAAGCAATGCGCCTTGTGTAGGCAAGAAGTCGAGCAATTAGAGTTAAGCCATATTGTTCCTAAGTTTGTTGTACGGTACCTAAAAAAGACATCAATTGGAGCAATCCGTAACTTACAAAATCCAGACAAGGTAGTTCAAGATAGTGAAAAACATTATCTATTATGTAGTGATTGTGAGAGTTTGTTCAATGTATATGAAACAAAATTTGCTAATACTTTCTTTCACCCATATATGACGGGTAATAAGAAAATATTTCAATTTGATAGTGATGCGTACTATTTTCTAACTTCCGTAAGTTGGAGAAGTCTTTATTTAGATATACTAGACTTTGTAGAACATTCCGAGGAAGTAGGTATTGATATGGAAACATTGACTTGTTTTATAGAAAGAGAAAAAGTAATGAGAAGCTACCTATTGAAAAAACAATCAACAGTACCTAGAATAGAGAACCATATGTTTTTCTTTGAAGATATCAAAAGTATTAGTCAAGAACTAATAGAAACAAGACCTCACATAACTATGCATCGAAGCATTGGTAGCTACACTTTCTTTAATAAGACGCTAAAAACACTTGCAACAGTAACTAATATGATGGGTATAGTTGTATTTACTCTTTATAACAAGAGTAAGCAGGAAAAATTGGTAAATACAGAAATCATAAATGGAACTGGTGTAATAAAAGCAGAGAATCAGATAATTGAGGGTGTCTGTGGTAGTAAACTAATTGAAATGTTGAATAATGCAAAGGAATTGGCAGCTAATATTAGTGACAAACAAAGAGAAATTATAAATAATAGGGTAAAAACAAAAGTGGAAGACTTTAGGAAATCAAAGGCTTTCGAGGATTTAAAGAAAGATTTTAACTTATAATAATAAATAGATAGATAGTACTTAGTGATACGTAGCTATTCAAGACTAACTTTATCAAGCATGATAACTATTCGTAAGATTATCTCTTATGTATTTTAATGATTCCTTTACTCTCTCTAAAAAATCAATGGTATTATTTTTTTTCCATCCTCAAGACTTAATTTTGTTATGCCAGATTGATTAATATTCTAAGTGGTTTTTGCCTAAATTTTAAAAAACCTTACTCTTATTTTCTCTGTAAAGAGTAGAATAAAATAACTCTTTATGTTACAATAAATTACATCATTAGATTACACTTATATCAAAATAATCTAAAAAGTATATAAATTTCTTTTATCCGTTAAATATTAAAAATAATAATTTTTACTTACTACTTACATTATAGAGGTAAAAAATGAGCAATAAAATAAATAAACCCAAAATGTCTTCACAGCAGTTGATAAGTAAATTAAAGAATGATAAAGGAATAACGTTCAAATATACTTCTGAGAAAGAAGCAGAATTATACCTTCAGAAAAGAAATAATTATATGAGAACAGCCGCCTATCGTAAAAACTACAAAAAACATGAATCAGGTATGAATAAAGGAAAATATATTAATTTGGATTTCGCTTATTTGCAAGAATTATCCACGATAGACATGCATTTGCGGTTTCTAATATCAAAGATGTGCTTAGATATCGAACACGATTTAAAAGTAAAATTAATAAATGATATTGAGAATAATAACTTAATAGATGGCTATGATATTGTTGAGCAGTTTGTTGCTCAAAATACATATATTAAAACAATACTCGAATCTAAAAGTTCATCCCCGTATACATATGACTTAATGAGAAAATATTTTACTCTTCAGCAACAGACTAATGCAAATGGTAAAACGGAAAACAAGATTATATCTGTAGACTGCCCATCATGGGTATTGGTGGAGCTAATAACGTTTGGTGAATTTATCAAGTTTTATGAGTTTTATTATAATAATTATAGTACCAGTGGGCAACAGTGTATTCCTTCTAATATTATTAATATAGTAAAAAGTCTCAGAAATGGCTGTGCACATAATAATTGTATAATAGCAAACTTATCCACCCGGACTTCAAGACCTCCTATGGAAATAAGTCAGGCTATTAGTAAAATTCCAAGTATAAATAAAAGCATAAGGAAGAAAAAATTATCGTGTAGGCCTATTCTAGAATTTACATGTATGTTATATGTGTATAATATAATTGTATCAGATAAGGTAAAACATCATAGAA
This sequence comes from Ruminiclostridium herbifermentans, assembly GCF_005473905.2. Lineage (NCBI taxonomy): Bacteria > Bacillati > Bacillota > Clostridia > Eubacteriales > Oscillospiraceae > Ruminiclostridium > Ruminiclostridium herbifermentans. The sequence continues at coordinate 524,311 of NZ_CP061336.1, read as the reverse complement.
TAGAAGAATTAAAGAAACTATTTCATATTAGAATGAAAGAAAAAGGTGGCTTTTTTAAAAATAACGAATTAATAACTAGCTCTTTTGACTTCGTCGAGAAGGTAATTGATCATTTTTTCAAGTAATATTGGGAATTATTAATTTGTGAAATAGATTGACATTTTTATAGTGCAGTCATATAATATTATTAGAATCAAAAAACATGCAGATGTTTTTGTAAGGGCAGCGCTGCGGCGGTGCTCTATTTTTTCTATCATATTCTTTAATTCCGCCATTATATAATGTTTACAAACAAAATAATAATTTCTTTTTTATAAAATGTATAATTAATAAATTATTTCTAAAATACTAAATATCTTAATTAGTACTACCCTTAATGAATTATTTTATACTCAATAGGCTATTTATATTATATTGAATACAACTTCACTTTCTTTCAAATAATACCATTTTCTCCATGAGCAATCCTGTTACGTAAGTTGACTAATTTGTTTATTTCAATTTTGTAATTGTTTACATTCAGTAATATCTAATTTAAACCAAGAGAATATATCGCATAATTGTTCAAACTTTAAATTAGATTTTGTCGATAACAAATTTATATCTATGTAAACAGGTTTATTTAAGTTATTAATAACTTTTTCTGAAAATTCACAGCATTGTTCAAAACTCTGTTTACCAGATAATTTTTTAAATACTGTTTGGTTAGAAAAGACATATAGTTCATTAATAATTTCATTTTCTTTTATTTCTTTTGCATTAATATAATCTATTACTAATCGGAAACTTTCAACTATAAAACCTTCCCAATGTGCATATATATAAGGTATACACATTTTCAGATACTGCTCATTAGTTCTTTCATCCAAAGAATAAAGAGTAGTAACTTTTAGTTTTTTTAGTAATTCTAGTTCTCTGACTCTCCAGTTTCTACAGGCTATTATTTCCTCAACAACTCTATTCATTCTTCATTAACCCTGTCCTGTCCGATATTGTAAAGTACTTCTTTAGCAATTTTAACTTTATTGGTGATACTGGTTGGATTACTACTAGCTGACCCAACATATCTTGTAAATCTTTCATCTTTTTTTAACTCTTTTATTTTCATAGCTATTTCTTGTGGATTGATTTCATCAATTTTTTCTATAACCTCAGCAGTAGCTAACATTAATGAATCAAACAGTGTATTTCATGTTTAGCTAAAAAAATAAAAATGTACCAAGATTATTTATGCAATAAATTAAACATCATCTTACAATCTGAGAATCCCTGTTTATAAAAATATTTTTGATAACCAACTAAGTAATTCCCTTGTATATCGTCAAGTTGATTAATTAAATCGGAAGATTCAGGAGGCAATAATTTTTCCAATTGTTTTAAAATATCATTGTATAGATAATAGAATTCTAAATATTCAGTCGAGTTACTGTATTCTTATATCGTATATCCTTTCGATACAATACAGCAATATCAACAATTTAATACATACAATACAATCATACTGTTTTAGAACCCTCTACAACGTAGGAATACCAATGCTTTCAGTTTGTGTATTTTTAGAACATTTGTTCGCTTAATAACATTGATATTCCTTTAGATGTGATAAATATTCAAAATTTGAAATAAAGTAATTGTATATATTGCTATGCCTAGCTTTTTATACTAGTTTATCAGACACAATGTATACTTATAGGAAATTATAGTATATAATTACTTTGTGTGGAAAATTTTGAATGGAGGAATGAAAATTGTATAAATATATGGAAGATGCGACAAAAGTTATTAATCAGTATTTGGATACAGTTTCTAATAAAGATAGCAAAACATTTTATAAAACACGTATAATGAAATTTTTCAATGACTATATGAATTTGGAAGGTAACCAAAATAAACCTCTTAAAGCTATTACTTTTTCTGAAATTGATAGTTTTATAAAAAACTTAAAAAGTGATAATCTAAACTATTATCGTGCATGTAAAGGTTTTTTTACATATACTTATAATTCTGACATTACCAAAGAAGTAATGAAAGGTGTTGAAATACCAGCAAATAGGGAAAAAGATGGGATAGTATATATAGATAATAAAGATATATTGAAGTTTGTTAAATATACCAAAGACAAAAGTCAACCAATAATTGAAAGGCTTTTAATAGGCTTTTTCATATATACGGGTCTAAGTCGCCAATACATAGAAAATCTTACGAATCACCAAATAAATACATGCAATTCACAATTTACACTTCACTTTGATACAGGAGAAGATGGGGAGGTATTTATTCCTTTAAAGCAAAGCCTTGTAGATTTAATTAATGAGTATATTCAATCACAAACGAAAGTTATGAAAAGATATGATAGAATTTTTAGCAACTATAGTAGAAATTATATTAGTACCAAAGTATCTGATTTATCAAAAAAAATAGTAGGAAGAAAGTATACTCCCACAGACTTTTCAAGTACATTTATAAGAAATGCTATATTAGATGGAAATGACATCTATACTGTTAAAAGAATAGTTCTTGAATCTATAGGTACTATCGAAAAACATATACCAGAACAATATGACGTATTTGAAGAGCAAAAAAAATTATTAAACACTCTATATGATTTTGATAAATAGCATATGTAAAAGGTTTAAATAACGAAAGATATTCTTATAAAGCTTAACTCTGGAAATCATGCGTTTTAATCCTTATGAGCATACCTTAAATGTAATATTACAAGAATATGTTTATTAAAAAATGAAGATACTAGTCCTGTTATAAATTTTTTGATAAACAAGGAGGTGATGCCCATGACAACTAATAAAATACCCAATAAATTGGTTAATGAAAAGTCCCCTTACCTATTACAACATGCGTATAATCCTGTTGATTGGTATCCTTGGGGTGCTGAGGCTTTTTCAAGAGCAATTACAGAAGATAAGCCTATTTTCCTATCTATTGGGTATTCTTAGCGGTGTATAATGTCTACTTGTCACTGGTGTCATGTAATGGAGCGTGAATCCTTTGAGGACGAGGAAGTTGCTAGAGTACTAAATAGGGATTTTATATGCATAAAGGTAGACCGGGAAGAGCGCCCTGATATAGACAGCATATATATGTCTGTATGCCAGCTATTAACAGGTCAAGGAGGATGGCCATTAACCGTGTTTCTTACTCCAGAGAAACATCCCTTTTATGCTGGAACATACTTTCCCAAGGATGACAGCATGAACATGATGGGATTAATTAGCTTGCTAAAAACTATTAATAATATTTGGCAAAATGAAAAGAAGACAATTATAGATGCTACTAAGGAAATAATGGCCGTTCAAAAGGCTGATAGAAGACCTGAAGCTGCAAAGCTTACAATGAATACAATTCACCACGCCTTTTCACAGCTAAAGCGCAGCTATGACAGCTATTATGGAGGCTTCAGCAACGCACCTAAATTCCCAACACCACACAATTTGCTTTTTCTGCTGCGCTACTGGTATTCTCAAAAAGAGACTCTTGCTCTTGAAATGGTAGAAAAAACATTAGAATCCATGAAAAATGGCGGTATTTTTGATCATGTAGGATTTGGCTTCAGCAGATACTCAACTGATAGAAAGTGGCTTGTTCCCCATTTTGAAAAAATGCTGTATGACAATTCCTTACTGGCTATAGTATATGCCGAAGCATACCTTGCCACTGGTAATAGCAGTTACTCTGAAACAGCACATCAAATTTTAGAATATATTTTAAGGGATATGACATCTGGCGAGGGTGGTTTCTACTCAGCTGAAGATGCTGATTCAGAAGGCGTAGAAGGTAAATTCTATGTATGGACTATGCAAGAAATTATAGATGTACTTGGTGAAAAAGATGGTATAGAATATTGCAGCCTATATGATATTACTTCTAAAGGCAATTTTGAAGGCAAGAATATTCCCAATCTAATTGCAACAGGAACCTTATCTGAAGCTAACAAAACATTTTCAGAATTATGCCGAAAAAGGCTTTTTGAATACAGGGAAAAACGTATACATCCACATAAAGATGACAAAATCCTTACTTCCTGGAACGGTCTGATGCTTGCCGCCATGTCCTTCTGCGGAAAAGCTCTAGGTGAAGAAAAATATACTATTTCTGCCGAAAAATGTGCTCAATTTATACTTCAAAAACTTGTACGAAGTGATGGCAGATTATTAGCACGCTTCAGAGATGGTGAATCCGCTATTTTAGCCTATTTAGAGGATTACGCATTCTTGGTTTGGGGATTGTTAGAACTGTACGAAGCAACATATAAGCCTTTTTATTTAGAAAAAGCATTAGAATTTAATAAGAGGATGCTAGAACTATTTAAAGATAACACAGCATATGGTTTATTCCAATATGGGCATGATTCCGAAAAACTCATTTCACGTCCAAAGGAGTGTTATGATGGTGCCATTCCTTCGGGTAATTCAGTAGCGGTAATGAATCTGTTGCGTATAGCAAGACTTACGGGACAACCTTCATTTGAAAAGGAAGCAAAGTCAATAATAGAGTATTTTAGTTCAGACATTGAAGCAGTGCCAATAGGACATACCTACATGTTATGCGGATATCTCTATGCAACAACAGAGAAAGCTTCAGAGGTTGTATTTGCAGGTTCTGAATGTGATAACATGGTTAAGACCTATAATAGCTTATACCACCCATTTTCAGTATCCCTATCGCAAATAACCCCAGAACTAATTAAAATTGCTCCATATGCCTCTGAATACAGAGGATACACCGGAAAAGCTGCAGCATATGTTTGTCAGAACTTTTCATGTATGTCCCCTGTTACCGATACAGAAAGCTTATCAGAAATATTTTTACAACCGAAAAAAATATAGTCTCATACGCGGGCTTCTATCTTTTAACCGAGGCCCGCACATGATCTATTATTATAAAAACGTATTATAGCTACTAATCACCGGTAGTAACGTCACTAGAGGAAAAGCTTAGTGTCTGATCAGACTGAGTGGTATAACCTGTATCACTAGCGGCATAGCTATAGCTACCAGCTGCTAAGTGATACTTACCAGCTCCATCATGGCTCCATGTTAATTGAAAGCAAGTTGGACCACGGTACGTACATAGCTAATAATCTATTCTTTAATCTCCCAATAATCACCAGCAAGACCGTCTAAAATAGAACCAATTGCCCAAGGCATAAGACAAAACCAGGTACTAGATAGAGAACCATCCCTGTATTTTTCCGTTAGAAGTCCTTCTGAATAGCAGAATCGTTCTGACATCCATCCTTTTTTCCCATAATCATACTCTCTGTCAAACGTATTGTAAGTCTGACAACTCCAATCAACAGTATCTTCTAAACGGTCCTTTACATAAGCATCATCACTGTTCTGAACATAATACAGCAGTTCGTCTATAATATTGCTCGACATAGGATGAATATGAGGATTGCAGACTGAAGTCACACTACCGCCACTGCTTGACCAGTTAAGCTTGCTGAGTGGAGGTACTTTTATCGGAGAATTATAACAGAACTTAAATGTGAATTCGTAGCATATTGCATCCCTCATATGTTCTAGATAAATCTTGTCCCCTGTCAAAGCATGAATAAACCTAACAGCTTTTATATATGCAAGTATTCCTTCAGAATCCACTGCCTTATTAGTATCTAGCGGCGCACCGTAGCATTCCATATGACAGATGTATTCTTCGTAATAATGCTTTTCGCTCTTCTTTAAGCTGTCCAAATGCGTTCTGTCCTTGGTAAGCCAGCTATAGTACGCAAGAGCAGCCATGCACCATGCACCGCTAAAGGAATCATATTCAATGCCAATACCATTTTTTGCAGATAATATATATGGATACTCACCATCTGGATTTATTGAAGCTTCAAGCTTCTCAAGCACCTTATTTACATATAGTATCCAATCATCATGTATGCAGTTTTTTATCTTCTTTTCATATTCATATGCTTTCAATATATAAAAAAGAGCCTGCCCGCAAATGTAAGAACTGTGCCCTGATGTAGTCACCATATCAAACCACCAGCCGTTAATACTCCATTTCCCGTCTTCACATGCATCATATGGCAAGCCCGAGGCAGGGTTTAATGAATTCTCAATTATATTTGTTATACAGGAAAGTGCCTGTTGACGCATGGACTCATCCTCAAGCCGCAATGCAGACATAAGCATTGGTGTTGCCACAGACATGCCATTTGTCCAGCTTAAGGAAATTATTTTGTTGTGTCTGTAGCCTTCACAACAATTATCCTCAAAAACCTGACCAACATAGCTTAGTTCTTCTGGCAGCCAAGCATCCTCATAGACAGCCTTTGCTAAATCTGCCACCGCTGTCTTGCTATCGCTAACCTTTCTTGGCTTTTGATGATATTTATAATATACATGCTCTATTGCTGCATTTATATCTAGTTCTGATTTAGCATTGTATTGGTATAAGTCCATTGAAAACTCTACTGTTTCCCCCGGTTCTAATTCAAAGCAATTGTCTAGAAGGGGCTCTCTTTCTTTTACATTACTAGAAGTTACAAACATAAGAGGTGCATTTTCATAACCAAGTGTATACCCTACAGTACCCTTTGCCAGCGAACAAGAGTACCCCCCATATTGATAGAATGTTTCTTCATTTTCAGGAACCCATTGCCGCTTTATCCCATCTTTACATGTAAAATAAGGGCTTGCACTAAGTCCGAAAACTTTACCAGAATCATATACCAATGCCACTGGATGAGACAAACGGTCACTTCTCATCATCCACCATGGTGAAGAAGGGCGGGATGGATTGCCATCTCTCAACCTCGGAAATTCTCTAGGAACATTCTGTGGTGCCTCACCGCGGTTTCTGCCATACATAAATGCCGGTAAGAAAAAGCGTGGGTTAATTTTATTAAATGAAAGTTCTATATGTATAACACCGCACCATTTTGATATATTTGAGTTTGAAATTTTTATTTGTGCTTCAAAGGGTTTTTCCGGACTCCCATTTCCTTCTGCAATTTTTATAGATGCTTTTAAGCCCTGTTTGTCCAATGAGAGATAATCCGTAGTTTCTTGAGATTTACTTCTTGCTGTTAGAATAAGTTCCATACTTATTAATCTCCAAAATTATATTTGAATATAACAGTATTACTTTGATTGATATTTAAATACTGCATTAATGCTATAGGATTACTTTTCATTATTCTATAAATTTAATTATAGTTGCAGGTATATCCATTTACAAGAGATTGAATCAGATATGCCCTCATGCAATAATAATAACCGAATTTTATTTCCGCTTATATGCTGTACATGCTACAGTTCATAGCTTTAAACAGCTTTTCAGAATTCTTATAATTGTTGGCAGCAACTTATATTGTAGTAAAAAGAAGCTGTTGCAGACTAACTGATTATTAGCCCTGCAACAGCAAATTATAGGTGCCCTATTTTATAATATCACTTAATTATTTAGCTGATTTAAGTATATTTAACTTCTCATCAACTATTTCCTGTCCGCCTGCTTTCATATAATCAGCAACAAGTGAATCGTATGTCTTATCAAAGTCTGCTGGCTTACAAGTAATAGATTTAACGAATATTTCTACATCCTTGTCAGCTAATGTTTTTGAATACTTAGCTTGAGATTCAATAACTGAATCAAAGTGTGGCATATAGTTTGCATCTGTCAAAGAAATCTCATAAGCCTTCTGGAAACGGTCCTCAAATCCAGGGTATCCATAAGAAGCTGATTTAATATTCCTTTCTTGGTCACCAAATTCTTTACCGTTAACAATGATTGATAAATCTGTAAAGTTAGCTTTCTTATCATCAGGTAGCTGATCGTTTGTAAAGAAGTTTAGTGGAATACCATCTTGTTCATCAGTATACTGTTCACCCTTAATACCATTCTGTAAGAATTTTAGAACTTCAGGATCAGACATCCACTCAAGGTACTTAATAGCTTCTACAGCACGTTTGCTTGACTTTGGAACTACTATATATAATCCATTTGGATTATACTTCATTTTTGGATGTTTTCCTTCATAGTTTGTAAATGGATCACATTCTATGAAATCTGCACCTGGAATGTTCTTCTGTAACTCTGTTAATACACCAGGAACAGGTCTTAATGGGAAATCATATGAGTTAATGATAAATCCTACTCTTCCTTGTGCAATATCTTTTTCCATCTGCTTTCCATCTTTATCTAAAGTAAACTGAGGGCTTATGATACCTTCGCTATAAAGCTTGTTCATGAATCTCATTCCCTCTTTAAAGCCAGGAACTACCCAGTTTGGCAATGTCATTCTCTGTTCTTCAGTGATTTTCTCTTTAAATGACTCTAATAGCATTGATGATGTCCAGTTAATATTGTTAGGGTCAGCCCAAATAGCAAAAGGTATATTCTTGTCACCCAATCCGCCTGGATCTTTATCTGCAAAAGCTTTCATAGCAGTGTACCACTCTTCAGTAGTCTTAGGTACAGGCAAACCTACTTTATCTAGCCAGTCTTTACGTATGTATGCTGCGAAACAACCCTCAATAACTCTTTTAGCAGGAACTGCTAATTGTTTTCCATCAAACTTACCATAGCTAAGTAATTCATCACCAAGGTATTTTTTCAGGTTTGTACCATACTCATCTAATATTGGTCCTAAATCTGTAAGACCACCACTCTTAACATAGTTGTATATTACACCGTCATTGTAAGTAAAACAGATGTCAGGAGCCTGGTTTGCAGCCATAAGTACGTTCAGCTTTTCAACTTCCTGTGTCCTAAGAATAGGAATGAATTTCATATTAATGTTGTTTGGTGTACCAAAATTATCCTGGATCCATTTTGTTTGGAAATTATTATCTGCTTGATATCCAGGTGTTGCTCTGTCAAAAACTTCGACTGTGAGTTCTACAGGATCTGCTTTCTTAGCAGAATCTGGAGAACTTCCACTTGTACTAGCTTGTTCTGATGAACCGCCACCACAGCCAACTAATGTTGACAATCCAATGGAAAGTAAAAGTGCACAACTAGCAATTCTAATTTTTGCATTTTTCATCAAAATCTCCTCCAAAAATTCTATTTTTTATAAATAATTGGCATATAGCCAAAAATTTTATACCACATCATTATCCCTTTACAGAACCCACCATTATACCGGTAACAAAGTACTTCTGAAGCCATGGATACACTAGAATAATGGGCACTGTAGCAAAAATAACACAAGCAGCTTCGAGACTTTCAGGCAGTACATTTTGAGACATATTATTTTCACCTATTGAAGCATCAATTCCTTGGCTATTTACAATAATCTGATATAGCTTCAATTGTAAAGGATATAATTTAGAATCTGTTATGTAAAACAACGCATCCATAAAGCTATTCCATTTACCTACTGCATAGAAAAGGCTTAATGTTGCAAGTACTGGCTTAGACAAAGGCAATACAATCCTAAAAAGAACACCTATATCATTACAGCCATCAAGAATAGCAGACTCTTCAAGGCTATCTGGTAATGAAGTAAAGAAAGATTTTAAAACAATTAAGTTATAAGCACTTATTGCTCCAGGCAGAACTAAACTCCATACTGTGTTTATTATGTTTAAATTTTTTGCAAGGATATACTCAGGAATTATTCCACCACTAAAATACATTGTAAAGATAATCATTAACAAAATGGCATTTCTTCCCTTTAATCTCTTTTTAGTAAGCGGATATGCAGCACATATAGTTAGTAGCATAGCAAGTGCAGTGTATCCCACTGTTAATAAAGTTGTAAATACAAGTGACCATATCATAGAATTATCTCTTAACAGAGCTTTATACGACTCAAATGTAGTTTCTACTGGCAGAAAATAAACCTTAGAAGCCAGAATCGCCGAAGTAGAACTCAATGATGTAGCTAATACGTTTACTAAAGGCAGCAAACATAAAAGAGCAGAAATACTAGTTATTAAAATAATAAAGAAATCAAAAATTTTGTTACTAACTTTGGCCCCCATAAAGATCCCCCTTTCTTTTACCAGATACCTTCTTCACCGCTTTTATTGGTTATATAGTTTGAAACTGTCAAAAATACTAACCCAACAAGCGACTGGAATAGTCCAACAGCAGTAGCTATATTATATCTTGATGATTGCAGACCAACTCTATAAACATATGTACTAATTACATCAGAAAAATCCTTAACTGAAGCATTTCCAAGAATAAACGGACGATCAAAGCCTATCATGGATATTCTGCCTATGTTTAATATGAATAAGATAATTATAGTACCTCTTATACAAGGAAGAGTAATATTCCAAATTCTTCGCAACCTACCAGCCCCATCCACTTCAGCAGCCTCATATAATTCTGAGTTTATACCAGCAATAGCTGCAAGATATATTATCATTCCCCATCCAGCATTTTGCCATATTCCAACTGCTGTATAGGTAGCTACCCAAGGCCACTTCTCTGTTAAGAAAGGAATTGATTCAAATCCTAATGACTTAACTATATTATCTATCAAACCAAAGTTGGGTGCGAATATTTGAAGTACCATTCCTCCTATTATTACCCATGATAAGAAATGGGGAAGGTACAGCATTGTTTGAGAAACTCTCTTAAACCACTTTGACCTTAATTCATTAATAATTATTGCAAGAATTATAGGTGCAGGGAATCCCAAAAGCAGGTCTAGACCATTGAGCATAAAAGTATTTCTCAATGCTCTCCAAAAATCATTGGTTCTAAAAACTTCTTTGAAAGCATCAAAACCAATCCAAGGGCTTTCCCATACTGGTAAAAATATATTGTATTCTTTAAAAGCAATAACTACCCCATACATTGGCAAATACTTGAATATAACAAAGTATGCAACAGGAAATATTAAAAGGAGATATAAATATTTATCCCTTTTTAAGTAGTACATAAACCCTTTCTTTTGAGGAATAAATGTTTGAGCTTTTGATACAACAACATTAGCCTTATCCATATAAATTGAACCTCCTCCTGTCTATATTCTAAATTCATAGTGCACGAATAATTCATATATGTATCAACTCAATTTTATGAATTCATTTTACCACTTGTAAAACATACTTCAAGAATGACATTTAATAACATAATTCATTTTTACTCATGATTTACTTTTATTATTCAAATGAAAGCTGGTAAAATAGTTATATAGCAAATAAATAATTAATTTTGATACTAATAATTAATATTAAATATTTCTAAATCAATTTATAAAATTCAAACATATTTAATAGCTGTCGTCGCAATATTTATCATTCTTTCAGACCCACTAATTTTTATATCATTGGGGACAAGCTTGGTTTTTATTTATTTTATGATAAGCGCAAAAATACCTTTGTGCCAATGCTGCTTTCTCGTGCAGCAAAACCTTGCAATCAGGTTTGCGTTTCTCATTGGTAAAAGCAGGCTTCCAAACTCAAAATATTGCCCGATATCATGAGATATTTACACATTGGTAAATGACCTTTTCAAAGCATTATAGAAATTCGCAAACATAATCTGCACAGATATGAATACATTTTAGGCAGATTAAAAGATACTCTATGGTTTTAAAAATAATTAAGTAATCTTAGAACAAGCGCTTTGGTCTAAATCTGCTATTCATTTTTAGCGAAGCATTGGCTTCAAATTATCGGTTGATATGATATTATTTGACTTTATCAATTCACGTATACTATAATCTAAGGGATAAAACAAGGTGGGGTTGATGATGAAAAATCGTTCATTAATTGTAAAACAATTTATTGTATTTTCTCTTTTTATAATAATACCAGTAATCCTTATAACATCTATATTTAATTATTCTATTATGAAATACTCTGAGGCCGAAATAAGTAAATCCGGTATCGGAGAATTAAAAGTAGCAGAAAATATTACAGACTTAATATCTCAAACTATTAGCAATGACATTATAAATCTTTCACTTAATGAACAGTTAAATAATCTATACGGTGTTAATGATATAAATTCTATATTAAGCAAAAGCGATGACAACCTAATGCTTATTAGGCTATTAGGAACACTATCTCATATTGTTGAAACCAATAGCCTTTATTCCTCAATATATATTAATCTTGATAATTTTGACTATATTATTACTAGCAATGGTATATATCAAAAAGATGACTTTCAGGATAAAAGTTGGATTGAGCAATATTTGAAGTACAAAAATTTAAAAGAGCCAATTTCTTGGATTAGTCCAAGGTCTATTGATAGTAACGGTATAAGAAATACATATATCATGTCATATATTTTTCCTCTAACCCCCTATACAACAAAGCTTAGAGGTTCTATCGCAATTAACATATACGAAAACTCTTTATGTGAGCATTTAAACAGCAACAATTCAAATTCAAATGATAATATCAGTATCATTAATATGGATGGAGATGTAATATCACATGTTGATAAGTCATTGATATCCTCAAACATATCTAGTAAGCCATACATCTCGAAAATATTAAAAACTGATAATAATGAAGGGTATTTTATACAGGATGTAGACAATAAAAATTGTTTAGTTACATATTATAAGTCAAGCAGGAATAGTTGGATTTATGTAGGTGTATTTTCTCTTGATACCCTTTACAATAAAGTAAACACATTAAGATTAAATTTTATTTATATTTCAATTGGGTTATTAATTTTAGGCATCTTTTTGTCTTATATAATTTCACGCAAAATCTATAATCCAATAAAAAAACTGGCTCAACAAATAAAGAGTGTAAAAGGTATAGACTTTGAGAACGAAAACGAATTTACTATTTTGTCTAAAACCTTTGACGCAATGATTAAAGAAGAGGATAAACTATTCAGAACCCTTGAAAAAAGCAAAAAAAATCTTAAAGAAAATTATATACTAAGTATACTAAGAGGACTACATCTGTCTGATAATGAATACGACGAGCAATCAGAATTATTCCCCTACAAAAACTTTACATGCTGCATAATCACTATTGATAGATATAAAGATTTTATTGAAAATTTCTCTTATGAAGACCAATATTATTTAAAAACTGCTATTTTAAATTTATCATTAGAAATATTAAGTGTTCCCTTTGCTTGTGAAGGTATTGTTATGGATGGAAACAAAATAGTTATTATCGTAAATTCTAATGATATGGATATAGCCCAAGAATATACATTATTAAATGAGTATTTCCAAACCATTCAAAAAGAAGCAGCAAAGGTTATAGAAACCACTATTACTGTATGTATTGGAAATATATACGACAGCCTTGACAAGGTCAGAACCTCTTACAATGAAGCACAGGCTCTATTAAATCACAAATTTATATTAGGATATGAGAAGGTTTTATTTTATGCTAAAGACTTCATTTGTTCTAATAGTAAATATTACTATCCTTTTACTTTAGAAAAGCAAATATTGAACAATGTTGACGTAGGCTCAAAAGAAGCTGTGCTTGCCTCTGTAAATGATTTTATTAATGAAATAAAGAACAACAAGGAACTTACCTATGATAATACAATGCTCATTTTAAATCAGCTATTAGGAAGCATAATTAAGTATCTGCTAAATTTGAACATAAGCGTAAGTAAGATTTTCGGAAATGATTTTAATATTTATAGCAAGCTTGCTGAAATAGAAACTCTTGATGAGACAGGTTTGTTCCTAGCTAATATTTTTCTTCAGATAATAGAATACTGTGAGAAAGTAAAGGTTGATGACACTTCCCATATTGCAAAAATAATGGACTATATCCATAAAAACTATAAACAGGATATTGCTATTAATACTTTGGCAGATTATGTAGGATTAAGCTATTCTCATGTAAGAAAGATATTTAATGATGCAACAGGAGAAAATATCGTTAATTATATTAATAATATGCGAATAGAAGAAGCTCAGCGCCTACTCCGCCAGACAAATATGAGCATTAATGATATTGCACTAAGTCTTGGATATAACAACAAACAAAGTTTTAATAGATTTTTCAAAAAATATGTTAGTATAAACCCAGGTGAGTATCGTAATCTTAAGTCAGGTTTATAAGACGCCTATATTAAAATATATGAAACAAAAAACACAAACCCTCAAGGTTTAGATGCGCCTAATCGCCTTGTTAGTTTGTGTTTTTTGAAAAATTATAGAAAAGTAATATATTATGATAATCAAGAACAGAAGATGGATTTCCGTCTTGGTTATATAACCATAGTTAATAAATTGTTCTGCCTAGCTGGTCCTTAATGCCTGTTTTTCTAAAGAAGTAGGTATTAATCACATCTCTCCACTCCTTTGAATGTTCAATCTGCCCATCTAATCTCTCAGACACATGCTTGAACAGTTCTTCACCAATCATTCCCTTAAGTCCAAGCCATTTGTTTTTTAGTTCAATTACTTGTTCTACTCCTTTAAAGTGAGTATTATAAATATATTGAATTAAAGTTTCTCCTGATTGTAATCTATAGGTATATGGAATGTGATGGAAAAACAATAATAATTCCTCAGGACAGGTTTCTACTTTTTCATACATTTCTGCTACTTCCTTATGATACTGTCCAATGTAGCCAGTACCTGTCTTTACCGTTCTATCAACACCAATTCCCTTAAGGTCTGCCCTATGATAAGTTCCCCACTTGTCATATTCATAGCCATCCACATTAGGTCCATAGTGATGATTTGGATTTACCATCCAGCCAATCCCTAAAGGTGAAGTATAGTTTTCATAAATTCTCCATGAACTAAGCAGCATTTCAGAAATAACATCAACAACAATCTCATTGTTTGAATAAGTCATTCTTATCCATTCATCAGTTATTTGCTCCACTGTCAAATCTGGATTCCAAGCAAGCCGCCCAAAGCCATAAAGGTTGGACTGTGCCAGCTGTAAGCCTGTCCAGTTTGGATTATCACCAATATTGGCAACACCTGCAATTCCACCATATTTATTATTAAAAGCAGAGCCACTTATAATATTCTTTACAAGTGTGTTTTTTCCTTTTGCATATGTATCAAATTCAAGTATCTCCTTCCACATAGGAACAAGATAACACAAATGCTTTTGCTGTCCAGTATATTCCTGAGTTATTTGGAACTCCATTGCTTGATTTGTCTTTTGTAAACCACCAAAAAGCGGTGACACTGGCTCACGTACCTGAAAGTCCATTGGGCCGTTTTTGATTTGAAGTAATACATTGCTGTCAAAATCACCGTCAAGAGGCATAAAATTATCATAAGCTGCCTTTGCTCTATCAATGCTGTAATCTCTCCAGTCTTGCATACAATTATAAACAAAACATCTCCAAATTACAATACCACCATGTTTATTTAACGGCCTTGCCAACATATTTGCACCATCTGCATGGTTACGTCCATAGGTAAAAGGACCAGGTCTATGTTCAGAATCGGCCTTTACCAGAAAGCCTCCAAAATCAGGAATATATTTATAAATTTCTTCAATCTTTTTATCCCACCACTCTCTAACGTTGTCATCTAATGGGTCGGCGGTAGTAAGTTTTCCAATCTGCATGGGACTAGCATAATTGATACTAAGATACAGCTTAATTCCATACTCTCTAAACAAATCAGCTAGTCTTGAAACATCGGGCAAATAGGTACTAGTTATTAAATTTGTCTCATACTTATGTACATTTACATTATTAATTACTACTCCATTTATACCGATAGAAGCTAAAATTCTAGCATAATCCCTTATCCTATCTAGTCTTTTTATAATTTTATTATTCTTAAAGAAAATGGATTCACCAGCATAGCCTCTCTCAATGCTTCCGTCTATATTGTCCCAATGATTGAGGATACGAAGCTGATTTACAGGATTTTCAATTCTCAATATACTGCTTTGCTCCCTCTGTGTCTGTATAGCCCTTATAAAATCAAATACTCCATAAAGTACTCCTTTAGGAGACTTGCCTGCAATAACCAATATCCTATCTTCATTGGTATTAATCAGTTTTATGATGAAGCCCTCATCACCTATTTTCTCCTTCTCGTCTGCTTCTAAAAAAGAACCCACCCTATTATTTTCAGCAAAAGTTCCTATTAATAGGTATGATTTTATTTTAGGTTCAGCTGATACTAAAGGTTTTATATTCAGTAACATTCTTATACCTTTTCTCAGCTCGTCAAGTGCATTTTTGATAATATCAGAGTCTTCACATATCACGATATTTCGGCATAACTCAGCGTATTCATGTATCAACATATTGTTTTCTTGTTTTTGGTACTCAAGCCAACAATTATATCCAACTGCAGCTAATTCTTTTTTCTTTTCTCTTAATCTTCTCATTAGTCCTCCAACTTATATGTACTGCTTTATAAATACTGCTTCAAATAAACTTCTCCCAAAATAATCCCATTAATTCTTAAGTAAACTGCTAATACTTAACTATCACTTATTGCTTCTTCATATTATCTATTGCTTCCCACAAACCATTTAAATAAGCAACACCTAATGCTCTATCATATAATCCATAACCAGGTCTCGCTTTCTCTCCCCAAATCATTCTTCCATGGTCAGGACGAATATATCCCTCAAAGCCTATGTCATGATATGCTTTCATAATTTCAAACATATCAAAAGAACCATCAGATGATAGATGTGATGACTCATGAAATTTCTTATCTGATACAAATTTCAGGTTTCTTACATGCCCAAAATGAATCCTGCCCATTGAACCAAAATGTCTAATTAACTCTGGTATGTTATTCTTAGGGTTTGAACCCAAGGAACCGCTGCACAGAGTCAACCCATTATATGGACTATCAACAAGCTTTACAAGCCTATTAAGATTTTCTTTATTTGTTACTATTCTTGGCAAACCAAAAAGAGACCATGGTGGATCATCAGGATGAATTGCCATTTTTACATCAACCTCTTCACATACTGGAATAATATTCTCAAGAAAGTATTTTAGGTTTTCAAACAGCTTTTCTTCATCAATATCCTTGTATTTTTCAAGTGTATCCTTTAGTTCCTTAAGTCTATATGGTTCCCAACCTGGAAGGACATAGCCGTTTGAGTTAGTGGCCATATCTTCCACCATTTTTACAGGGTCTAGCTTTTGTACTATGCTGTCATCATAAGCCATTGCTTCAGAACCATCCTCCAATTTCATTGCAAGTTCAGTTCTGAGCCAATCAAATACTGGCATGAAGTTATAGCATATTACTTTTACCCCAATCTTACCTAAGTTCCTAATGGATTCCTTGTAGTTTTCAATATATTTATCTCTAGAGGGAAGTCCTAGCTTAATGTCTTCATGAACATTAACACTTTCAATAACCTCAAGCTTCAATCCTGCCTTTTCAACAGTATTTTTCAGTTCTTGCACCTTTTCTAAACTCCAAGCATCTCCCACAGGAACATCATACAAAGCACCTACTATACTAGGAGAACCTGGAATTTGTCTAATTTGCTCCAGTGTTACACTATCATCCTTTTCACCAAACCATCTAAATGTCATCTTCAACAGATATCATCTCCCCATCAGTATTCTTATCCTAAATATTTTTCCAAAACTGCTTTTACTGCATTTTTCTCTGCAATCATTTCTCTAAAGTAGTTCTCAACCTTAACTCCAATTCCAATATCATAAAGATTACAGCCAAATATTCTGTCATTTGATAATATTGGTCTTAGCTTATTGCCAACAGATTCTGCATTTCCCAATTCTATTCCCTTTACATGTTCCTTTAACTCATCTAGCATGGGATCTGGGCTCAGTTCCATTAAATCGCCATTATCATCTATTCCCATTAAATATCTGCACCAAGCCGCTATTGTTAAAGGAATATATGTCAAGCTTTTTACATCTAAGGTTGGATGACTGATATATGTTTTTAATGTTTCTCCAAACCTGACAGGAATTTTCTGAGAAGTATCACATGCAATTCTCTGTGGTGTATCAGGTATATAAGGATTAGGAAGCCTTTCTTCAATAACCTCTTTAATAAAAGTAACTGGTTCTAATATCCCCGGATTAACAACTACTGGCATTCCCTCATCATAACCTATTTTTTCAATAAGTTTTTTAAGCAACGGATTCTTCATCTCATCTGCAATAAGCTTGTAGCCAAGAAGATTACCAAAAATAGCCAACGCAGTATGTAATGGATTTAAACAGGTAGTTACTTTCATTCTTTCTACCCTCTCAACAGTATTCCTGTCTGTAAACATTACTCCTGCTTCTTCCAACTTCATGCGACCATTTGGGAAATTATCTTCAATTACTAAATATTGTGGCTTTTCAGCATTAACAAATTGTGAAATAAATGTGTTTTTACTTGTTTTAACTATCTCAATTTCCTCAAGACCAAGTTCTAATAATTTATTACGAACCGCATCAGATGGTCTAGGTGTAATTTTATCAATCATTGACCACGGAAATGATACCTTTGATGTATTATTGAGATAATCTAAAAATTTATTGTCAACGAATCCTTTTTCAACCCAGCATTTCGCTATATTCAGTATTGCATTTTGAAGAATCTCTCCATTGTGGGAACAATTATCCATGCTAACCATTGCAATAGGAAGTTCACCGCATAAAAACCTTTCATACAGCAATGAACATATTTTTGATATTAAATTTTTAGACGCTGTAAAGCCATTTTCAATATCGTGCTTTACATCAGGCAGATACTCACCTGACGTTCCTGTAAGTGAATATCCCTTTTCTGTAATAGTAAAGCTAACCATTTGCAATGATGGCTTACAGAATATTTCCTTTAATCTTTTCCAATCCTGTTCTCTTGATGCATCTCCCACCAAACTCTCTGATATACTTGCAACAACTTTATTTTCAAGACTTCCATCTGAATTCATATGTACTAATATACTTAGATTATCATGGGGTTTATAAATTCTGTCTATAATCTCAAAATCAAATGTTTCTACAGCAATTATCCCAGTCTCTGCTTTACCAAAGTCTAGTAACTTGTGCTGCAAAGCAGCAATAAAGCCTCTAAAAATATTTCCCGCTCCAAAATGCACCCAAGTAGGGCTTTCAATTGTCTTTGAAACCATCTGCTGATAATCAAATTTTGGCATTTTAATACCAGTATTTCCCCACAGCTCTAAGCTGCGTATATCATTTTTGTTTAACTTCATAATTTAAAATCCTCACTATTCAAAAATTTCAGGTGCATCTATCAAAAGCTGGTTATACATTCTTTGATTTCCGAAAGTATTAGGATGCAAGGAGTCTAAAAACAATGTTGTGTCCTGAGTTATCCCATCATGGTTAACGCTCGTAGCATAATCCATTCTTACAACAGTAAAATCCTTGTCGGTTAAGTATTCTGCTATTTGTGGAATTAATTCTCCCCCAACTGGAGGTACACATATAATTGGCTCAGCACCCTTATTTCTGATTTTCAAAACTGCTTTTTCTATGTTTTCCTTCCATATATTTATGTCAGTGTCATTTGTTCCAATAATCACAACCACATATTGGGGATTAAATTTTTCTAAGTCAAAATCCATTCTAGCAAGTAAATCTGCGCTATCTCCGCTTCCTCTTCCACTAATAACGCAGCTGCCATTTACGCAATCACGTACCTTAGCACAGCATCTCTCGTGGTAAGTAGCTCTGTTATTGTCCATTCCATGTCCTTCTGTAATGCTGTCACCAAATATCATAATTTTGCTATCTTGCGCTGCCTCAGAAATAAATTCAAACTTTTTTACAAGTATATTTCCGCTTAAAAACATTATTCCAGGTGCTCCCCATTGCTTTCCAGCATAATCTCCGAAAGGATAATTGCTATTAAGATAGGTAACTTCACTGCTTTGACCTGTAACCGTATCTGTTATCTTCAGTCTATGAAAGCTTCCGTTTTCTTTTTCGTAGCTGACTATGTATTCTCTGTTTTCTACTATTTCAAATGTAATAGGAGCACTTGTCACCATTTCAGGTATTTCTTCTCCTAGCCACGGCTTGTATAAGTTCAGCTGCTTCTTTTCACAGTCTATAATTCCTATTCCACCCTGGGTATGATATTTTTTAAATAAAGCAAAGGAGGATTTTTTATCTGCAATCCTTACTCTTGCTCTTAAAATATGAGCATCCAAGGTTGAATATATATCCCAGTATGCAGTTATATTTGTTCCTCCGCAAGCTGGACTTTGTAAGCCTTTATTAATAATAAATCCATTATTTACCCAACCTTCAGGTAAAGTTCTAAAGTATGTACTACATAAAGAGTATTTTCCCATTTCACCATGTCCTTTTTAATAATTAAAACTAAATAGTTATCTTTCACATATAGTTTAGTGCGAAAGAATCATCATGTGCTGTACGATTAAATTTAGAAGCTAAATAGACAACATTTAAATATTGGTATGTTCCATTGGCTATCTATCTTTTAAACCTTAAGTAACCATGTTCTAAGTCTCAAACTTCACCTTTTCATAATATTTCTATTATCTTTGCACTCTGCCAGAAGCATCTCCACTTGCAAGAGCTTTAACCTCAGCCACCGACATAAGGTTGAAATCCCCTTCAATGGTATGCTTTAAACAGCTAGCTGCAACTGCAAACTCTATTGATTCCTGTGGAGTAAAATTATTTAACTGAGAATAAATTAAACCTGCTCCAAAGGAATCTCCCCCACCTACTCTATCTACAATATGAACACTGTATTTCTTTGAAAAATAAAATTCCTTTCCATCATAAAGCATTGCTGACCAATTGTTGTCACTTGCTGAAATGCTTTCTCTTAAGGTAGTTGCCACCATCTTAAAACCATATTTCTGAACCAATTTTTCTGCAACCTGCTTGTAGCCTTCATAATTTATTTTTCCACCTGTAATGTCTGTATTGTCTGCCTTTATTCCAAATACCTTTTCTGCATCCTCTTCATTAGCAATACAAACATCTATATATGGAGTTAATTTTGTTATAACCTCTTGCGCCTTCTCTGGCGACCAAAGGTTTTTTCTGTAATTGAGATCAAGGCTTACCCTTATTCCCTTTTCTTTGGCTTTTTTACATGCCTCAAGACAAATATCTGCTACACCACTACTAAGTGCCGGTGTTATTCCTGTAAAGTGAAACCACTCTACATCCTCAAATATTTCATCCCAGTTAAAATCCTTAGGTTCAGCCAATGATATTGCGGAAAATGCTCTATCATATATAACTTTTGAAGGTCTTTGTGATGCACCCTTTTCTAGATAATATATACCTACTCTTGCTCCTCCTCTAGCTATACCAGATGTATCAACTCCATATTTTCTTAATGAATTTACCGCTGCTTGTCCAATCTCATGTGCTGGCAGCTTTGTGATAAATTTTACATCCACTCCGAAATTGGAAAGAGAGACTGCTACATTGGCCTCTCCACCTCCATAAGTTGCCTCAAAAGAGTCAGCCTGTACAAAACGTAAATAGCCGTTTGGCGCCAACCTTAACATTAATTCCCCAAAAGTTACCACTTTCTTCATAGTATTCTACCATCCTTTTTATACTAGTATGCATATAGCAACAATATCAGTTTATATAATCCAAGATGCACTATATCATCACAATGTATTATACTAACTAGATCAATACACCAGTAGAATTCATGTGCAAAGCTTGATTATATGTTTTGTATGCAATTTAGTTACTATTGCTGTACTAAATGTATTGCAAAACCACCTATCTCGTTTTCTATATAAATGTCACGCAATTTATTATTTGAATCATACTTAGCAGTTGATTGGTCAAATTTATAACCCCTGCTAGTCATATAATTAACCGCTCTATCTATATAATTTGTTTTAATTGCAATGTGTCCGTGCTTACCTCTATTTGGTGTTTTCATAACTTCAATAATATTTCCTGCAGAATTACCTGCAAATATTGATGTGCTTCCATTGTAGAGGTCAAGGTTCAGCAATTTTGAAAAGCTTACTGCAACTCCACCTGCCTGTTCCTCATTTTCACAGTTTATACCAACATGTGAAATTTTAAAGCCAAGTATACTCTCTATTGCCTCTCGTGCAAGAATTGTTATTTTTTCAAAGTTTCCTTGTTTAATTAAATTTTCTGGTACCATCCAGCTTCCACCACAGGCAATAACCTTTGAAAAGGAAAGGTATTCCTTAATATTAGTTGCATCAATCCCTCCTGTTGGTATAAAGCTAATATTGCCATATGGCCCTGAAAGTGCTTTTAGCATTTTAACTCCACCTAATGCCTCTGCTGGGAAAAACTTTACTACGTCTAATCCAAACTCTATAGCCTGTTCAATATCACTAGGATTTGAACATCCCGGAGTAATGGGAACTCCTTTTCTTACACAGTGTTCCACTACCTTAGGATTAAAACCTGGACTGACAATAAACTTAGCTCCTGCATTAATAGCACGGTCAGCCTGTTCAGTAGTCAAAACTGTACCAGCACCCACAAGCATATCAGGCACATTCTTTGTAATTCGATTTATTGCTTCTTCCGCTTGCTCTGTTCTGAAGGTAATTTCTGCTGTAGGAATGCCACCATCACTTAATGCTTTTGCAAGCGGTACCGCCTTTTCTGCATCATTAATCTTAATAACTGGCACTATGCCAATTAAAGAAATTTTCTTTAGTATTTCATTCATTTATATGTCCTCCTATAATTGTCAATCCTATATGCAAAATCTACTATTATACAAAATCTACTATCCATTATTTATCTCACATTATAAAATTCATTATTCAACTAAATATAAAGTTCACAAAGTAAGCGCCAACTATACTTTTATGTTTTTTAGCAATAAACCAATGACAAGTTTAAACTCTATAACACTATACCAAGCCACATAAACTTTATCTTTCTCAACTAACCATTGATAAGTTTGCTCTCTGTAACACTATACCAAACCACATAAACTTTACCTTTGTCAACTAACCATTGATAAGTTTGAGCAATATTTAAAAGGCTTCTTAAAAGGTATTTATACACTTTCGCAAAAAACCATTAATATGTTTGAGTGCCTATAGATTTTGAGCAGGAAAGGCTGAGTTTCATTCTTACTCCACCAAGTCCAAATAGCATTTTATATTTTCATAGCATATGCCTTCAATCAATTCCTTTAGTATCCTCTCATCATTATCAAATTCACCATTATCTACAAGTTCACCAATAAAGCTGCAAAGAATTCTCCTGAAATAATCATGTCTTACATATGAGAGAAAACTCCTAGAATCCGTCAGCATACCAACAAAATATGCCAGCATACCTTGATTTGCAATAGACCTCAAATGTGAACTAATTCCTTCCTTATGGTCATTAAACCACCATGCCGCACCAAATTGAACCTTACCAGGTATTCCATCCTCTGTGTAGCAGTGACATAGCGTAGAAAGTACAAGGTTGTCCTTTGCATTAAGTGAATACAGTATTGTCTTTGGCAATCCTTTTGAACTATCCATATCGTTGAGAATTCTTGCTAATGGTTCTGCTATAGAAAAATCATTCATTATATCAAAGCCAGTATCTGCTCCAATCTTGCTAAACATTGCTTCATTTGTATTTCTAAGAGCTCCTATATGAAGCTGCATTACTAGCCCAGCCTTTTTATATTCATTTGCTAAAAGCTTAAGAGTAAATACTCTATATTTCTCTGCCTCTTCAATTGATATCTTTTTACCTTTGAGTCTGTTAGTGAAGATATTTTCTACCTCTGCAGCATTTGTACAATTATAAGACATGCTTTCCAAGGAATGGTCAGACAATAGACAACCAATCTGCTTAAAATATTGAATTCTATTCTTTAAAGCATTAATCATATCTTCATATGTCTCAATCTTCAGCTTGCTGCTTTCAGAGAGTTTTCCTACATACTCACTAAAACCTTCCTTTAGAATATCCAACGCCTTATCAGGCCTAAATGTAGGAAGGACCTTGAAGGAATATTTACCTTCTGTTTTTATTAATCTATGATATTCAAGACTATCAATTGGATCATCTGTCGTGCATATTAATTTAACCTTTGAATTTTCTATCATTTTTACAGGAGATAATTTTTCTAACTTAATTTTATTATTACAAAAATCAAATACGCTTTCTGCATTACTCTCTTTTAAAAACTCATCAACTCCGAAATAAGCTTTTAACTCCATATTTGCCCAGTGGTAAAGGGGACTTCCAATTAACCTCTCACAAGTCTTTGCCCACTTTTTAAACTTTACTAATCCGTCCTGATTACCTGTAATAAATTTTTCTGGAACTCCTGCATATCTCATGGCTCTCCATTTATAATGATCATATCCAAGCCAAATAGAAGCTATATCCTCAAATTGCTTATCTTCATAAATATCCTTTGCAGAAAGATGGCAATGGAAGTCATAAATAGGAGCATTTTTTGCAAATTTGTCATATAATAACCTGGAATTATTGCCACTTAGTATAAAATAATCATCCAGCAATATAATACCTCCAACCAAACAAATAATTTTGCATCTGCTTTCATTTAAGATTATAGGTATGGCGAACCTTATTAAATGAAAAGTTTATAATCCCTTAAAATTAATTAGTTTACTAAAAAATCAAACTATTTAAAATCTTGATCATAGATATGTATTATTAATTCCATTTCATTTATTTTGGCAACAAACCAATGATACTTCTGATAATTCTCCCCACCTATAGATTTTTATTTGCGAAAGTTGATTATAACAATAAACTACACATATAAAGTATACTAATAAATTAGATAATCTTATATTGTTCTTATTGCTATTTGACTTGCAAAAATTGCTGTGATAAAATTTCCAGGATAGCATATAAAATTATTTTATAGCTATCCTTTTAGACAGATGATTCAAACCAAATAACTTAGTAATATTTGTATTTTAATTCTATTTATAACATAAAATACAGAAAGAAGGTAGCCTATACATGAAAAAAAAGCATCATAGCTATCAAACTCGACAGTATATGCTTTCTAAGGACTACGAGATATTTCATTATTCAGATACATTTATTGAACATGTGAACCTGCACCACCACGATTTTATTGAATTTTATTTCTTCATATCTGGCAATGTAACCTATTTGACAGAAGGAAAAACATATTCATTAAAGCCCGGTGACATTATACTAATCAATTCCACGGAACTGCATCAGGCAATTATTAATGACCATAAGGTTCCCTATGAACGAATTGTACTTTGGATAAATAAATCATTTTTAGGGAGCTTATCTACAGCTGAAACTAATCTTGCTAAATGCTTTGAAGATCCTAATAAAGAAGCAGTTGTAAGAGTAAGCTTTGAAATGCAGCAAAATATAAAATCAATTTTACAAAAAATTATTGCTTTTGAACACTATAAGGGGTTTGGCAGTGACCTGCTAAATAAAGCCTATATTATTGAACTTTTAGTAAATATAAATATGCTTATTTATAATAACAACAATAAGCTTGACATAGACATAAAAAAAAATAATTTGATTGACCAAATTATTCATTATATTAATAGCCATTTAGATGAGGAAATTACAATTGATAAGCTTTCGGAGCAATTTTATTTAAGCAAGTATCATCTTTTACGAGAATTCAAAAAGTACTCAGGTACAACATTACATAAATATATTGTTCAAAAGAAATTGATTCAAGCCAAATATCTTATTTTAAATGGATTACCCATTATTTCTGTATATGAACAATGCGGCTTTGGGGATTATTCAAATTTTTTCAGGGCCTTCAAAGCTCAATATGGAATGACTCCTAAGCAATATTTTGAATTAATGAGTAAAAGCATCTCTTAGAATATTTTGCACAAAGCTTTCGCAGTTTATAATTAATTAACTTTGAAGGCTATGTTACAATATTAAGCCTATTTTAGCATTGAAAAAATGACATTAGGAATGTTTTCCAAAGAAGTCTGTTTCTCTACAGCTCCAATATCAAATGCTACCTTCGGCATTCCGTAAACTACTGAAGATTTTTCATCCTGCCCTATTGTCCTTGCACCCTTTCTTCTCATTGCAAGCATACCCTTTGCTCCGTCATAGCCCATCCCTGTTAATATTACTCCAATAGCATTTTTACCTGCAGTTTTTGCTACAGACTCAAAAAGGACATCTACCGAAGGACAATGTCCATTTACTTTGTCAGCACCGCAATACCTTATGGCATATCTCTTACCAATCATAACAATCTTTATATGTTGATTCCCAGGAGCGATAATTACTTTACCCTGCTCAATACAATCACCATCCTCTGCTTCCTTAACATACAATTGTGTCTGTTTGTCCAACCTTTCTGCAAACATGCTTGAGAAAACAGGAGGTATATGCTGTACAATAACTATACCCGGTGTAGTAGGAGGCATAACCTTTAAAATATGATAAAGAGCTTCTGTACCTCCAGTGGAAGCTCCAATTGCTATAATTTTATCTGCATTAGTGTTTTTTTCTTGTACAAAATTCTCCATATTTGAACACTGCAGTTCCCCAATTTTTGCCTTGGCAGCAATCTTAATTTTGAATATTAAATCACTTAAAAATTCTTTAACACTTATTACTGACTGAACGTCAGGTTTAGCAACAAAATCAATTGCCCCTGCACTCATAGCTTCAAAAACAATATCACTTACACTGCTTACCACAATGACAGGTATAGGATACTGAGGAATAAGTCTTCTAATAAACTCTATACCATTCATTTTTGGCAGTTCAATATCACAAGTCATTACATCTGGCTTATATTTTAGAATTTTATCTCTGGCATCAAATGGGTCAACAGCTACTGCTACAACTTCAATATAAGGATCAGTAGAAATCCCTCTAGACAGCACTTCCCTAAACAAATAGCTATCATCTACAACTAAGACGCGGACTTTCTTTGCAACTTGCATTTGATTACCTCCGTAACCAATTTAGATATTTTATTTTCATTATTCCTTTCTATAAATTGCAGGCATTACATATTTGAACCTTGTCTCTTGTCGATTAAGAGATTCTGAATGTCCTATGAATAAAAAACCTCCATATTCCATTGAATCATAAAATTTATCAACTAACCTACGCTTTGTTTGTTCATCAAAATAGATCATTACATTCCTACAGAATATCACTTGAAACTTTCGCTTGAAAGGAAAAATTTCATCCATAAGATTAAATTTTCTAAATATTACTTCTTTTTTTATTCTATCTAAAAGGGCAAACCTTTCATTGTCAATTTTATAAAAGTAATTAAACTTCCATGAAGAAGGGAGCCTTTCAATCCCTTCATTGCTGTATATTCCTTTTTTTGCAATATCAAGCACTTTATCCGAAATATCAGTAGCCAATATTTTAGAATCCCAGAGGGCTTTTTCTTTTCCAAAAAACTCATCTATAAGCATCGCCAGTGTATAAGGTTCTTCACCCGAGGAACAACCTGCACTCCATATCCTAATATCCTTATCTTTTCCTGTAGTTTTAATGTAGGGAAGAACCTTAGCCTTAAAATATGAAAAATGATCAGCTTCTCTCATAAAAAAAGTAAGATTAGTAGTTATTTTATTAACCAATGTAGCTGCTGCAGTCCCAGTTTTATCTTCAAGTATGTACTTAACATAATCAGAGTAATTGCTAAAATTATTATTAGTAAGCACATTTTGAAGTCTTCCTGACACTAAAGCTTTTTTCTCTTCTCTTAAATTTATACCATAGTTTTCCTTAATATAAGCTGCTAACTGCTTAAATTCCTTATCTGTAATTGTTAGCAATTACCACACACCCCCTTCAAAAGGGAGGAACTATTATAATAGTATTTACCAAAGATTATGGTATGATTGCTTTAAAATATTGGTTCAATATTCTAAAGCAAAATAATATTATAACAGTTCCTATATACAAACCTTTTTAATATTTTCCAAACTCATTATCACTTAATACAATTTTTGTATTTTTAGTTACTTTCTCTTCAATATTATCGTTTGATTCACCTATACTTGCTTTTCGTTTCCCTGACATATCATCTAACATTTTTAATACTTCAGGACTCAAGTCATCAAACTTTGCATAATTTTTTGTGTTATTCTTTAGTTTGAATTTGGCAACCATGCTTTGCATAGCTGAAGCTTGACTTGAAAGTTCTTCACTAGCTGCCGCACTTTCCTCAGAAGTCGCTGAGTTAGTCTGTACAACTTGTGATACCTGCATAATTCCCTGATTAATCTGTTCTATACCAAGAGCCTGCTCATTTGAAGCAATATTAATGTCATTTACTATATTGGCCACTTTTTCAATTTCATTAACAATTTTATCAAGAGCTTCCGCAGTCTCTTTCGCAATTTTTGTTCCTTCTTCAGACTTTTTGATGGAGCTCTCAATCATATCTGTAGTCTCTTTAGCAGCATTTGCAGAACGTGCTGCAAGATTTTTAACTTCCTCTGCTACTACAGCAAAACCCTTTCCATGCTGTCCTGCCCTTGCAGCTTCAACTGCAGCGTTTAGTGCAAGCATGTTGGTCTGGAAAGCAATATCATCAATAACTTTTATTATCTTTGAGATGTTTGAAGAAGACTCGTTTATATCTTCCATCGCTTTTAGCATACTATTCATATGAGAATTACCCTGTATAGCATTTAACTTAGCTATTTCGGCAAGTTCGTTTGCCTGATTTGCATTTTCAGCGTTTAGTTTAGTTTGTGACGATATTTCTTCAAGAGAAGCAGTCAATTCCTCTACGGAACTTGCCTGCTCAGTAGCACCTTGTGATAGAGCAATACTAGAGTCGGATATCTGTTTTGAACCAGCAGCAACCTGATCTGCGGCATAAGCTATGTTAGATAAAACTTCATTATTACTCTGTACCATCTGAGCTAACTTCTTTCCAAGAAGGTCATCTTCTGATTTTATATTAACTTCAACAGTTAGGTCACCATCAGCTATCCTTTCAGCTACTAAAGCCTGTTCACGAATGGTATTCGCCATCTTATGCATAGATTCTGCAAGCTGACCTATTTCATCCTTTTGATATACTGTTTTTGTAATATTTATATCTCCTAAAGCCAATCTCTCAGCAGCCGATGTTATTTTTTTAATAGGATTACTAATTATTCTTGATATAAAGATTCCAAGTAAAATTGATAAAAGGATAGCCATGATTACAAGTAACATCATTACTATAGTCGATCTTTGTGCTTGTTCACTATTACTAATTGCTGTTTCTGTAGCAACTGCAACATTATAATCTAAAAGTTCACTTATTTGTTTTGCAACTTCTACACCAATAGGCCTAATTTCATCATTCAAGATATCTAATGCTTGTTCACTCTGACCTGCCAATGCCAATTTTACAACTTTATCATTTAATGGTCTTTCTTGTTCAATTAGTGCTTTGAGATTATTTATCTTGGCCTTTTCATCCTCATTTGTAATCCCATCTTTAATAAATTCCGCAATATAATTATCAATGTCAGTATAATAAGAATCTATTTTATCGGTATATGTAATAATCTAAAGATTGCTACAAAACTCTTAATAAGCTTTTTAATAGTTGCAATAATTGCTGGAGCTTTAGGAATATATGGTATATCAAAAATTAGTACTATTAATAATGCTGGTAAAGGACTGTATGAGCAAAACACAAAGCCACTTGGTGATTTGGCTTATATTGGTACACAGTACCAGCGTATTCGTGTAAATGTTCTATTAGTTCCAATAATCTTGAACTATCGAGAATCAAACTGATACTTCCGTCTCCCAAAAGTGTACAGCCAGCAAGGTCTTTTGATTTTTTAAACTTGCGAATAAATTCTGTCAATAATGAAATTATGCATTATTCCTCGATTTTTGTCAATATATATATTATTTTGTCGATTATTATAGTTTAGAATATTTGAGACTAATCACTAGATATAATTATTTTTATTTAATAATTAAATTAGATTTTATTAAGATATTAAATCAATAATTAAGAAAAGTTTATAAAAAATTAATAAAATTTATACTTACTTTTTAAAGGATTTCGTATAAATCATTCAAATAGCAATTATTACCATATAATTCATACAACTATATCACTCTATTATAATCTGTCTTTTAAGAAATAATTATCAAATTTATCCTTTAACCTTCCTTTTTCTTTTGCATGTGATATGATATTTTTAGCAATAATTTTTCTGGTAAAAATTTTTGAAAAAAGACTGCCAACTTCATTTTCTTGCCTGGAATAATTGTTAATTTTCTTTTGAACATTTGCTTTATTGCATATTCTGCAACGTATTGGCTTGTCAATCCTTTTAGGCTCATTTTAACATTTGCTGTTTGATTAAATTCTGTATCAACAGGTCCAGGACATAGTGAACCCACATATACACTGCTTCCTTCTCTGCGAAGCTCCTCATAAATAGCTTGTGTTAGCCTAAGCACATATGCCTTAGATGCATAATAGCTAGACAGCAATGGTCCCGGCAAAAAACCTGCTGATGATGCAACGTTTAAAATATAACCTGAATTTTTTCTTTTAAAATCCACTAAAAATAGCTTAGTCAAAATATGAACAGCCTTTATATTCGTATCAATCAATCTTAACTCATCTTGTATATCAATACTATCAAATATCCCAAATATACCAAAACCTGCATTGTTTATCAAAACATCTATATCTTCATTTTTAACTTGATCATATAGCTCAAAACAGGATTCTTCTTTAGACAAGTCAAGGCAAATTGTCTGAACTTCTGTATCCAATGTGGATTTAAGTTCTTCTAATCTTTCTTGTCTGCGTGCTACTAAAATTAAATCGTAACCTTTTTTACTTAATATTATGGAAATATCACGCCCTATTCCCGAACTAGCTCCTGTTATTAATGCCTTCATGTTTGAATATCCTCTTTCTGTAATTTATTAATGCAGCATTACTTTATTGTTAATTATTTAATTGTTACCTATTTTATTGTTATTGAGTACAATTATTTTTGTTACTATTCTATAGCCATTCTTTAGTCGTTGTCAACATAAAGGAAACCGCCAAAAGCGGCCGTCCCTCAAAAATTCTGTTTGCAGTTTTATCACAACTATTGACAAAAAACCAATATTAATAAACACAAGGTTATTAAGCGTATTTCATATGGGTATCGGAACTTTGATAGCTTCTGACTGAGAATTCTACATACTCAAACAGGCAGAGCATCAATCATATTTTAAGCAGTTGGTTCTCAAATAAAATATAAATATAGCGTCCTATCTATTGATATAGAACAGTACTCGATGCAAAACGGCAGAAATCTAATATACGCAACCAATTCTCCAGCTATTGACACATAACCAAAAAATTTTAGTTTACAGACCACCCTAACTATTGACTTAGAGCCATATTTTAAGTAAAGCCTTATGGCTCATTCCGGCTTATTTGTGGGAGATTTGTGCATATAACCAAAAACTGACCACCCACAAGTTAGATTCTCTCTCAGTTCTAACTTATGGGGGTCAGTTCATATAGTTCTATGATAGCACCTAATTAAATAGGCACATTAATATTATTCTGCTTTTAATCTTTCTTCAAGAGCTGCAAGTTGATTCTTTAATTCTTGTGGCATGCAACCATAGTTGTCATAGTGAGCCTTTATTGATTCAACTTCTTTTAGCCATTCTTCTTTGTTAACTTTGAGAAGTTCAGCCATATCTTCAGCTGATACGTTAAGACCTTCAGTATCAATAGCATCTGCAGTTGGCATGTATCCGATAGGAGTTTTAACTGCTTTTCCTTCTCCTGATACTCTCTCGCAAATCCACTTAAGAACACGGCTGTTTTCACCGTAACCTGGCCATAACCATTTACCATCTTTATCCTTACGGAACCAGTTTACATAGAATATTTTTGGTAATTTGTCTTCAGTTGAAGCAGCTCCAACATCCAACCAGTGTTGTAAGTAATCACCTACATTGTAACCGATAAATGGTAACATCGCGAATGGGTCACGACGAACTTGACCAATCTTGTCAGAGATAGCAGCAGCTGTTATTTCTGAACCCATGATTGAACCCATAAATACACCATGTTTCCAATCAAAGCTTTCATGTACCAAAGGAATAGTACTTGGACGACGTCCTCCTATCAATATAGCTGATATAGGAACACCAGCAGGATCTTCCCACTCAGGAGCTATAACAGGACACTGTGAAGCTGGGGCTGTAAAACGAGCATTTGGATGAGCAGCAGGAGTTCCTGATGCTGGAGTCCAATCGTTGTTTTTCCAGTCAATGAGATGATCTGGAGCATCGTATCCGATACCTTCCCACCATACATCTTTGTCATCTGTAATACCAACATTTGTGAATATAGTATTCTTTTCAATACTGTGCATAGCATTTGGGTTTGAATCTAATGATGTACCTGGAGCAACTCCGAAGAAACCAGCCTCTGGGTTGATAGCATACAATCTGCCATCTTTACCATACTTCATCCAAGCGATATCATCACCGATAGTTTCAACCTTCCAACCTGGAATTGTTGGAACAAGCATTGCAAGGTTAGTCTTTCCGCAAGCACTTGGGAAAGCACCACAGATATATTTAACGTCACCCTTAGGGCTAGTTATTTTTAGAATAAGCATATGTTCAGCTAACCATCCCTCATCACGAGCTATAGCTGATGCTATACGAAGAGCAAAACATTTTTTACCTAATAATGCATTTCCGCCGTATCCTGAACCATATGACCATATAGTTCTTTCTTCTGGGAAGTGACTGATGTATTTCTTTTCGATTGGAGCACATGGCCATTTTGTATCTTTTTCGCCTTCAGCTAAAGGAGCTCCTACAGAATGTAAACATGGAACAAAATCTCCATCACCAAGAGCCTCTAAAACTTTAGTACCAATACGAGTCATTATACGCATGTTGATTACAACGTATGCGCTATCAGTAAGTTCAACACCTATTTTTGATATTTCTGATCCTATTGGTCCCATTGAGAATGGTATAACATACATTGTTCTACCCTTCATACAGCCTTTGTAAAGACCCTTCATTGTTTCTTTCAATTCATCTGGATTAATCCAGTTGTTAGTTGGTCCTGCTGCTTCTTTAGTCTTTGAAGCAATATATGTTCTGTCTTCAACACGAGCAACGTCTGAAGGATCACTGTTAAAAGCATAACATCCAGGACGCTTCTCAGGGTTTAATGGTTTAGCTAATCCCGCATCAACCAATTCCTGTATTAAACGGTCATTCTCTTCTTGAGAACCATCACACCAATAAATTTGATCTGGTTGACACATGTCAGCCATTTCTTTAACCCACGCTTGCAATTTTACATTTGTAGTCATTATTATTCTCCCTTCAATTTATATAAATATACTGCTATCAATGAGTAGTATTTGTGATTATCACTGTACTATTCAGCAATTTATGTAAGCAATAGATTTAGTTAATTTTTTCACTAACAATGTTACCATACTAAACCATAAATTTCAACAACTCTTTTAATATTATTTATTAATTTTTTTTGTATTTTTTGCAAGTTATCAACTTCCCAGCTTCATGCACATATATTTATACATAAATTTATTTCTCATAAAATTCCTTACATTCTCTTATATCAAACATTTTTATCAATTTTGCGTTGTACTTTATTACATACAATATATGTGTTTTTTGCAAAAAAAGACATTTTTATATCGAAGAAGTTGCATGTACATTTTTGTATACAATAAACAATGATAACTTATACATGCCACAATTTAACTACAAATTAAGCACAGGTTTTATTTATTTATTATTTTAATGGTATTTATATAGGTATTTTCAGCCACTATTTATTGGGTCTATTTATTAAATTATAGGCATATAACTAAGCAGGCTTTATGCAGCAAATTAATCATTAAAACAATCATCTTTAAAAGCTTCAACAACCCTATTTGTGACTACGTTAAACTACTCAACTAATACCGTCTATTAAGATAGCATTCCCACATGAAATGCCTAACAATGTTATCATTATTATTTTTATTGCATAAACTATATAATGAACAAATATTTAGGAAGGTGGAATCCTTTTGTCTGCAAAGATTATTAACTATTACGCATGTGCCAATTCAGCCCGTGGTTTTATTAGCTTTTTCGATGATAATATCAAAGGACTTGATAAGTTATACATCCTAAAGGGTGGACCTGGAACGGGCAAATCAACTCTTATGAAAAACATAGGCAACGAATGGTACAATAGAGGTTTCGATATAGAATACATACACTGTTCTTCTGATAACCATTCTATTGATGGAGTGATAATACCAACTCTTAGCATCGGTGTCGTTGATGGTACAGCACCCCATATTATTGAGCCAAAAGCACCTGGGGCAATAGAGGATTATGTAAATCTTGGAGCAGCCTGGGATAGTAAAAAACTTGCACCACAAAAAAATGAAATATTAAAAATAAAAAATAAAATAGCTTCATGTTATGCAAGTGCGTATGAGCACTTTAGAAACGGTTTAAGTATTCATGACGAGTGGGAAAAGATTTATATTGACAATATTGATTTCAATAAATTAAATGACATTACAAATTCTTTAATTTCAAAATTTTTTAATGATAAAAGTTCTGATAAACAAGGCAGTGTAAAAAACAGATTTTTTGGTGGAGCTACACCAGAAGGTTCTGTTGACTTTGTAATGAATCTGACTGAATGCATTGAAAAAAGATATTTCATTAAAGGGCGTCCCGGTTCAGGAAAATCCACCATGCTCAAAAAAATTGCCCAAGCCGCAGAAGGAAAAGGCTTTGATGTAGAAATTTACCACTGCGGCTTTGACCCTAACAGTCTAGATATGGTAATTGTAAGAGAGTTAGACATTGCTATATTCGACAGTACCCCACCTCATGAATACTTCCCAGATAGATCATCCGATGAAATAGTTGACGTATATGCTTTAGCTATTAATCCAGGAACTGATGAAAAGTATAAAGAAGAATTAGACTCGATAATTAGTCGTTATAAGTTAGCTGTAAGCAATGGAATAACACAGCTTGCTAATGCAAAAAAATTACATGATGAACTTGAAAGCATTTACATAGATGCTATGGATTTTAATAAGGTTGATAAAATTGCAAACGACTTAATGGAAAGCATAGATGATTATTTTTTTAGTGTGGAATAGCAATCATGCATTAGCCGTTCATAGTGCTATTAAACCTACATAGTACTGGTTTGTACAAAAATAATTATTTCTCATGTCTCCGTTTCTCGGTTAATAAACTCCGACATACTCAACAGACTAAGGCCCATAATTTAAAAAGGCTGACTCTACTGAGCCAGCCTAAATTATTTTATTTTACTTTAAAGTTTCATATTATTAATAAATTTCTTACTTATTTAGCAAGTAATTGCTTAATTTGCAGACTACTTTAACTAAACTTACAAAGCGCAAATAATCATAAAATTTTATAATTTCATTACTGCGGCAACTATATAATTTATTATGAATAAGCTTGTTACTATATACATAATAGGATGAACCTCTTTAGCCTTGCCCTTGCATATCTTAACTATTACATAGAATATAAATCCTGCGGATATACCACTTGAAATACTGTATGCATATGTCATAACTACTGCAGTGAAAAATGCTGAAAGAGCTTCGTCAAAATCATCCCATCTGATTTTAGCAAAAGAACTCATCATTAGAATACCTACAATAATTAGCGCAGGAGCAGTTGCTGCAGCTGGAACAATTCCTGCTACAGGTGCAAACAAAAGACAAGCAGCAAAAAGTACGGCTGTTACTACTGAGGTAAGACCAGTTTTTCCGCCCGCACCAATACCTGCAGCACTTTCAACATACGTTGTTGTATTTGATGTACCTAAAAGTGCACCAATAGAAGTTGCTGTTGCATCGGCAAATAAAGCCTTGTCCATTTTAGATTTGAAGCCTTTTCCAGAAAATAACTCTGCTTCATCTCGGTCATCAAATATGCCGCTCTTTCTGCCAGTTCCGATAAATGTTCCAATTGTATCAAAAGTATCTGATAAAGTGAAAGACAATATAGTTACAAGAACAATAGGAATCAACTTAGGATCAGCGAAAAGACCTGAAAAATCTAATTGAAATGCTGTTTGAGAAATATCTGTAACACTATAAGGAGTGGATGTACTTATATCAGTAACTCCCATTGGTATACCAATCAATGTAGTTGCTATTATACCAATAAGAATTGAACCCTTAACCTTTAGAATCATCAAAACCGCAGTTATAACAAGTCCAATCAATGCAAGCTGTGCTGCAGGTGCTGCAAAATTTACAAATGCAGGCACAACATTTGCACCATCTGCTACAATAGTTATAGCATCAGGTTCTGTACCAAACATAGATAATAAAGGAGCATTAGCTTTTCCTTCAGTAGTAAACTTGAGGAATCCGGCATTTTTAAATCCTATGTATGCTATGAAAAGTCCAATACCACCGCCAATAGCTAATTGAAGAGATTCAGGAATTGCTTTGATAATCATTTTTCTTACTTGAGTTACTGTGATAACAATATTAATAATACCGCAAATAAATACCATTGCTAACGCTTGCTGCCAACTATACCCTAATCCAATAACAACTGTAAAGGTGAAAAATGCATTCAGACCCATACCAGGAGCCTGAGCATAAGGAACATTTGCAACCAACCCCATAATCAAAGTACCTATTATTGCTGCAAGGATTGTTGCTACATAAACTCCACCCATTGGCATACCAGTTTGTCCCAAAATAGATGGATTTAAAAAAATTATGTACGCCATAGTAAAAAATGTTGTTAAACCAGCAACTATTTCAGTTTTAACATTTGTACCATGCTGACTGAGTTGAAATTTTTTTTCTAAAAAATTCATACTTCCCCTCCTAAATTAATCTCTTGCACTTTAATATTATCCTTTCAAATAATCTATTCAATTGGTATTAACTAGATAAATTTAGCAGATAAATCAAAAGCAAGCTCTACAAAAGAAAATTTGACAGGACTATTTTATCACAAATAGTTTTATTATCAAGCATTTAAATATAAATATTTGAAATACAATTTCGCATTTTTAATCAAGAAAAGATATTTTTTTAAAAATATAACAAGGATGCCTCAAATAATACAACTATAGTATTACTTTGCTGCATCCTTTTATTTATATATCTCCAATCACAGATAAAATTTTATGTGCTAAAGTTGCTTTTTTTATTTTTAAACCTTTTTAACCTTAAAAACTGAGTTTAAAATCAGCCAATTCTGCGGGAAATACCTTCCTATAGTCCAATAGCTGATGCCTCCGAGTCTATATTCATTTGCCAGTTCTAATTTTGCCAATATGCTTCTTGCATCCTCAAACCAGACCTCATGCTGTCTTCCTGAGGAATCATAGTACTTAAAAAATGGCGACTGAGATACAGGGTCAAATTGTATATTTGCTCCTACTTCATATGCCAACTGAACAGCACCTGGATTGGATAGTGCTCTGGCAGCTGTACCTGGCTTGTATGGCAAAGTCCAATCATAACCATAATTAGGTATTCCCATAAATATCTTGTTACGCGGAATTGCAGTTACTGCATAATTTATTACTCTTCTAACTTGGTTTATTGGAGCTACTGCCATAGGTGGTCCATAGGTAAATCCCCATTCGTATGTCATAATAATTACATGGTCAACAAGCGCGCCATGTATAGGATAATCATGAGCCTGATAAAGAACTCCCAGCTGGTCTGCCGATATCTTTGGAGCAACAGCAGTAGTCACAGTATAGCCTAAAGGTCTAAGAACTGCGGTAATTCTTCTTAGAAAATTATTGTAATTATCTCTATCATAAGCATATATATACTCAAAATCTATATCAAGACCATAGTAGGACTTATCTTTTAATGTTTTTGTTATATTTGCTATAAGATTATTCTGAACCGAAGTATTAGTCAATATAGTATGTGCTAAATCACTATCGAAGCTTCCGCCTTCTTTAATATTGGTTATTACCATTAGCGGTGCAACACCAGCATTTCTAGCAGCATTTATTAGTGGAGTATCTTGTATCGTAGTTAATGAGCCATCAGGCTTTACCTGATAACTAAATATACTGAGGTATGTTAGAGATGGAAGAGTTTTTCTGAGAACCTCCATATCTATGTTGGGAAATGCATATCCATTAACTTCAATGGAACCAAAATTTATGGTCTTTGGAGGAATCGTTATAATTTGCCCAACAAAAATCATTGAAGGATTTGATATTTGAGGGTTTGCGTTGAGCAACTCATCCACGGTTAATTTATAATCTCTTGAAATAGAATATAGTGTCTCACCTGAAGCAACCCTGTGACTTCGATTGCCCTCAAGGATTACAAGTGTTTGCCCAATTACAAGCTGTTCAGGGTTTTCAAGTTCATTATCTGAAATAATTTTTTGAGGAGAAACCCTATACTGCTGTGCAATTAAATA
The DNA here is from genome assembly GCF_005473905.2 of Ruminiclostridium herbifermentans. Classification (NCBI taxonomy): domain Bacteria; kingdom Bacillati; phylum Bacillota; class Clostridia; order Eubacteriales; family Oscillospiraceae; genus Ruminiclostridium; species Ruminiclostridium herbifermentans. The sequence continues at coordinate 485,986 of NZ_CP061336.1, read as the reverse complement.
TATGCTTTCTCCTGGTTTAACAACATGTATTCTCAATAGTACTCACCCTTCACTTTCTGTATTATTGACCTACTTCAATAGCTATGTATCTGATATAGTCTCATTTTCTATCAAATTAAGTCATCCTATAATTCAGTATATGCAGGGCAATCAAAGTGTGTCATTGAAATAGTGTTTTGTATCATCACGAAAATTTTCACAGAAATTTATCAATTTCACGGAATTTTTATCAATTTTATCTATTAAAATATTAATTTAACATATTATATTTCATACTAGAAAAAAATAATAATTTGTAGTATACTAAAATTGTTAAGGAATTAAGGACTATTACATAGCTTCCTCAGTCATTGCGATTGGGGAAGTTTCATTTTTATTAATACACTAAAATTCTTTTATGTAATTTTACTTCATATTGGTATAGTTATAACTTTAATTTGAAAAGGTGCTGCTACTTGTTGGTTTTCACTGATAGTTTAACATAATTTTTTTCTAATTGGGGCTTGGAGGTTATTATGAAAATAGGTGAAGTAGGATTATTAACAAATGATGTTAAAAAATTAGCTGATTTTTATAAGCTTTTATTAGGTGTAGATAATGGAAGCAATGATAATATACATCAAACGATTATTTCAGAAGAAACAATGCTAACAATTTATAATGATGGTACACATAAAAATAACACTAATCAAAATATGTGCTTAGCTTTTACTGTTGATGATGTTGATGCAGAATATAATAGACTCCTTGGGTTAGGTGTTGAAATCATAGAAAAACCAAAATTACGGCCTTGGGGAGCTAAAAACATGAGTTTTTATGATCCAGATAAAAATATAATATACTTTAGAACTCTACTCAAAAATGAGTAGCTTTATTAAATTGCTCAGCTTTCCCACACAAAATCTATCGGCGTTCAAACTTATCAATGGTTTGTTGCCAAAATAATTGCTTGAATTAGTTTGGTTAAAAAACTTATTTTTTATGAGACTCGACGCTGTAAAAATTTTGTGTATAAATCAAGAGAAATACTCTTCTTTGGTTAAGTATTAACTATAGAAGAGATTTTTTTATGAGAGCTTTACCAAAAGATTTTATTCAGAAAATAATTCATAAGAATGATTTTAAAAATCCAGGAGATAACATGTCATTTGGGGTAAACACATTGACAAATCAAAAGCCGAGAATCCAATATTTACATGGATTTCGGCTCTTATTTTTATAAAATAAATAGCATGAATGTCTTTTTTCTACAGTATATCTAAGTTTACTCATTTAATAGAGCTTTTACCTTTTCGTCTATTGCCTGTGCAGTCTGCTCTGCAGTTTTTACACCACTAACGAAATCTGGAAGTTCAGCCTTGATTATCTCATCTACGCTGCCATCACCAAGAGTGCAACTATTAACTTTTTCAAATATATCCACAATTGAATTCTTTGATTTAGTTCTAGATTTAAAAATATTACCATGTTCTTCAAATACAGAATTCATTACAGGAGCATTTAATACCTCATCGTCTTGCAAGGTCTTTGACAACATTATCTTTATAAAATCAAAGGCTTCTTCCTTAAGTTCACATTTCGAAGTTATGGCTACAATATTTGTTGCAAAAGCATTTACACTATTATCTCCATCATAAGTAGGGTAAGGTACATAAACAGGATCTTGGTCAAATACTTTTACATAGCCTGTAGTATTCTTTACAATTCCCGTATAATTTTCCGAGTGAAGCAAACTTAATTTCAATCTATCTTCATTACTAAGTACTTGATTTTCTTCTTCAAATGGACATACATATGGCAGAAGTTCTTTATATGTTTGTAATAACTTTATAAATCTTTCAGAATTAAAGCTTGAAGTTTTGTTGTTATAATCTACATAAGAGGCTTTATCTGAATATTTCAAATCGAAGAAATTAAATTTAGAATCAAAGAAATATTTACATATACTTTTTTCATTTTCAGAGTATTCTCTTGCAACTTTAACTATGTCATCCCAAGTCCATTTTGTTGAATCTATTTTATAGTCTCCTAATACTGCATCATATGTATAGAAATAGCTAAAGCAATAGTCTACAGGGATAAAATATCTTTTTCCGTTATATACACCAGAATTCATAACAATCTCATTGTAATTTTGAAGTTTTAGCTCAATATCATTAGAAATCAAAGGGTTTAAATCACACAGCACCTCGTCCTGCATTAGCTTGTAATTATTAGGTAATCCCCAAATAGGAAGTGATATAATGTCTGCTCCTTTACCAGCAGCAAGTTCAGCCTGAAATGTTTCTTGAAAAGAATCAAAGCCATCCACTGTTAATACTTTTTCTTTAAGTTTTATATCGCTATGAATACGACCATAATTTTGGAAAATTAATGAATAATAATCATATAGCGGCGAGAAGTAGCATACATTAAGAATCTTCTCATCATTTTCTGAGGTATTTGAAGCATTTTCAGTAGTTTCAACTTTGTCGTTTTTTGAAGCCTTGTCATCGGAACAGCCTGTACCCAAAATAGTTACTGACATAATTACTATCAAGATTAAACTAACCCACTTCTTTAACATAAGTACATATCCCCCTTGGTAACATATAATATAGCATATCATATAAGCCAAAAACTAAAGGCAATGCATAAAAGAGTGCCTTATAATTGCATAAAAAATAGCATTTAAAATGCATTATACACCTGTAATTATATGCTTTTAGCCATATTTCGTCAATCACAAATAACCATATGCTACAAATAAATGTTAATAATTAAACTATTATGTCTATATTTGACAAAACAGACCTAACTCTCTATTCTCAAAGTGGGACACTCTTTGTAAAGTCAATAACCGTCTGCTAAATATGCGCTGATACCTGGATTTAGTCTGGGTTTGAAATTACTCCCACCAATACACTCAAATAAACACTTGTAAGTTTTTTATTGCTTGAAAAAGCAAAATTATAGCACAAAGTTGTTTTTTGAGTTAATCAGAGAATTAGTTCAAACCCAAACTAAGTTCAAAACAGATCAAAAACTTAATTTACCAAAAGAGACGACTTAATATCGTCGCGAAGACATTAGCCAAAAGTTACTATTGACCAATTTAATTAGCTTGGTTCATGAGTGTTCAAATCTATCAATAGTTTGTTAACAAAATAGTGAATATATATTATTTGTCCTTGCCTTTTTGTTTTTTATTGCTATCTGTGTTTGAATTCTGACCTGGATTTGGAATTTTCCCGTTACTTGTCTCGGCTCTTGCTTTTCTTTGGTCAGGTTGCTGCTTATTTTTTTCCATGATCTAAGTCCTCCCTCTTCTAAATAAAAGAATTTGTGGCTGTTGTAAACCAAGAAATAATAGTTTGTGCAACAGTCCCAATATATTTTTCGTTATTATTTTGGATAATATTTTTGAAAAAATACAAGATTAATTCAACAAATATGTAGTAAGGCGGCATAATTAACTATGGATGAACCAATACAAATTCAACAAATATCTTAGAAGCAGCCCATTTAGATAAGTTTGTGCGGGAGTATCAGTAAGCCAATGACATAATTTTTTCTTGCATATATGGTGCGCGAGCACAACTTAGATATGCTTTTACAGAAGTGCCAGTATGTCAGTACTTTTATTTTTTCATTGGCTTATTTAGTACATAGATACAACTTAAATAAGCTTTTACAGAAGTACCAGTATGCCAGTACTTTTATTTTTTCATTGGCTTATATGGGACGCGGGTATAACTTAGATAAACTTTTAGTGGAGTACCAATAAGCCAGTGTACTAATTAATCCTTGGCCTATTTGGTGCACGAGCACAACTTAGATAAGCTTTTACAGAAGTGCCAGTATGCCAGTACTTTTACTTTTCCCTCGGCTTATTTGGTACATAGATACAACTTAAATAAGCTTTTACAGAAGTGCCAGTATGCCAGTACTTTTATTTTTCCCTCGGCTTATATGGGACACGAGCAGAACTTAGATAAATGGGATAAGCAGGCGCTGCTTATCCATTCAATCTTGCATAGAGTTTATCAGATAAAGCATCCACATTATTTTCATTTATAAATGTCACATCCAAAAAAACAATTAAAATTAACATTTCTTTTATTGGAATAATATAGCTAATTCCAAATAACAAGCAAGCGATAAAAGAAATAGCCAAACCAATAACCACTGAAGCAGCTAATGCTGCCATTTGTTTTGTTATTGTTCCAGAAACTAGTTTATCAAGTTTTATAGCAGATAGCACAGCAATAAAATTTAAAATCAAAAACAGTATTGAAATATAAACAACCAAAAGGTTATATCTTAAAAAAAGTTCCAGTTGTGTAGGTATATACCCAAAATTGCTGTTCAAACCATAAATCGCCTCTCTTATCTTATTTGCATAAAACTTGAAGTCAAATATATTATCAACCGGAATATATTCCGGAGGTATTGCACCTTTAAATGTTATATTCTTGCCTATTTCTCCTAGTAAAATAAGTATAAGTGCAGTTCCGATAATATATATAATTATCGGCAGTTTCCATTTAAACAGAATTCCAACTAAATAATTATTTCTTAATCCGCTTTTTAGATTCAAAAAGCCAAATTTTAAATATTTAATAAAATATTTAATAACCTTACAAATTAATAATACTCCCACTAAAAATATAAATAATAAAAATGGCTGTGACGTGTAAATTGAACTTTCATAAAAGTCATTAATTCTGTACATATTGGGTTCTTTTCTTAGGCGCTCCTTAATTATACCCTCCAATGTATGAACTCTAAAAGGCTTTTCTTTCAGACTTTCATCTTTAATAAAAATAGTATACGGGATTTTAGAAGCATTATCTGTCGTACTTTTAAAAGGTATATAAACTCTTTCAATTCCATCAGAAGCAAGTACAGAAAGAATGGAGTTTTTACTTTTGTACACCCCTATTATTTTGTACTTTATATCAGAAATATATATTTCATTGCCAATTACATTGTGAGACATAAAAAGCTTATATGCTATTGTATCACTTATAACTGCCACTTTATTGCCATATTGATATTGCTCACTATTAATAAAACACCCTCTGAGTATATCCAAACCTAAAAATTTATCAGCATTTTCTGCCGACAATACAGCCTTTATAGGGAAAATGGCATGGTTTGCCTCAATAATAGAATCAGACTGTGTCATGTATGAAATACTGCCATTTGGAAATGACTTCGCTAAGTCTTCAATATCACTTGCTTTAATCAAATTATTTTGGTTAACATAATTACCTCTAAGGTTTATTTCCATTCTGCTTGCATAGTCATTTTTATAAGTATATCTTATATTCAAAGAAATACTATTTATACTTATAACCATAAAAAAGAGTGATGACATTAGGATAATTAATTTTTTAATAGAATATTTCTGCAGCTTTTTAATGCCCAATTGCCTCACCTCAATTTAACCTGTATTTTGTCAGATAATGGTTTGCTGCTAAAGGTAACTACTTTATCATCTTCAGTAAGACCTCCACCTGATATTGCACTATAAAAATTATCTGATTCATCCACAGTAACTTCTACCTTTTGTACATATCTTTCTTCACCCATTATGCCGTTCTTTGTTTTCATCACATAAACGCAGGACTTTCCGATTTCTTTTGTAATACTGCTATTAGGTACAAGCTTTGGATAAGGTGTACTTGATTTTTTCACAAGTACGTCAACCTTTTGTCCTATTTCTAAATTTAGCCCCTCTTTTTTCACTTCAGCTAGATATTGGTAAGTTCCTTCATTCAGCAAATATTTCTTTTCCTTAATGGCTCCGCTAAACTCCAGCTTTTCAGGTTCTGCTATGGAAAACATAACTTCGGCTCTTTTATCCACCTCACCAGCCCTCTTACTATCTAGTGTCCATTTTATATATGTATCAGTTTCCCTTTTAATTATCTCAAATAAAGTCTGCCCACTATTTGCCACAGACCCCTTTTCAATGGATAAGCTCTTTATTAAACCATCAACAGGAGACTTTATTGTTCCTCCTTGTGGAGAATTTTTCTTTATGGTTTCCAGTTCAATCCGACATAACTCAAGTTCGGCTTGTTTTTCTTTAATAATGGTTTGATAGTCCTCACCATTCTTTTTGATTTCATCTTCTTTTTGTTTTAGTAGCTTCTGTTTCTGCTCATACTCCCTTTTTGCCTTATCTAGCTGCTCTTCTGCATCATTAACACTTTCAAGAGCCACTGCATCAAGTGAAAATAATTTCTTCTGCTCCTCTAATTTCTTCTGTGCTTTGTCTACTTCATTTTGAGCCAATTGCACCTCATCTCTGTATTGTTCAAGGTCAATGGCTTGAGTTCCGTTCTGATATAATTTCAGAGAATTTTCCATTTTGAGCAGGTTCAATTCCATTTTTTTTATTTCCAGCTTCATGTCGCTTACATCTATGGTAGCTAGTATTTCGCCTTTCTTTACTTCTGTGCCTTCTTTAACTTTAACATCTGTAATTTTCCAATTTCCATATGCATTTATAGTTTCAGTATTTAATGGAACAACCTCTCCTTGAGCAGTAATCTCCTTAGTAAGAGTTCCTGCTCTTGGACTTGTAATCTCAATCTCGGGAAGCAAAAAGTTGTTTATTGTTTTTGAGAAAAATGTCAGTAAGACAACAACAGTTATAAATATTATTGCTGCATTTCTCACCAGTTTTTTCTTTTTATAAGTTTGAGCCTCTGTTTGTATAGCTTCCATTTTTATAACCTCCTGAATTAACTACAAAATCGCGAAAGCAAAACGTACCTATTTTTACATTCTTATGCTAGTCATAATTTACTTTTTAACCCACTATTTATAAACGCTATCGCATTATTTTATAAAACTCAATTAACTACTAATTGCTGTACATGCAAAGCTTTATTGACCAAATACTTATGCCATTAGCTTAAAAGCTAACTACTTTACACCTGACATCTCAATTCCCTCTATAAAATAATTTTCACCATATAGGAACACCAGAAGTGTAGGAATCATATATAACATTCCACAAGCAAAGGCAATTCCTATTTCCTGCTCATTTATCCTTGAAAGAAATATTGAGAGGGGATGCATTGTTTCATTATCCAAAAAAATCAATGGTTGCTCTACCATGTTCCAATTATCTATAAAAACCAGAATTGCCAGAGAGGCCAGCGCTCCCTTGCATTGGGGGAGAACGATACTAAAAAAGGATCTCATATATCCAGCTCCATCTATTTTAGCCGACTCACAATATTCATCAGGTATGTACACCATAAACTGTCTGAGAAGAAATACCCCAAATGTAGCAAATGTTCCCGGAAATATAATAGACCAATAACTCCCCAACAGGTTAAGTTCTTTAAGAACAATGTAATTAGGAACAAGAGTTACCTGAAAAGGCATCATCATAACAATAATATATATAAAGAAAATCTTATCGCTAAAAGGAAATTTAAGCTTACTAAATGCATAGGCAGCAAGGGTTGCAACTATTATTTGTCCCACAACTATAGGTACAGTGAGAAATACAGAATTCCAAAACATTAGAAGAAATTTTGGCTTTCTAAGAAGAACATTATAATACTGCATAAAACTGACCATATCAGGTATTAGCTTGAAACTAATATATGTGTGCTTTGTTTCTTCAATTCCTTCATCATTAATTACAGTGTTATCAATACCCCCGCTGCTTATAACATTGTAATTTCTTAGTACCTCGCTGTTTGACATAAAGGAATTTGTAACCATATATATTACAGGAAACAAAAGAGCAGCAGCGATGCATATAAGCACCACATATTTTACAATGCTTTGTACTGTGACACGCTTCTTTTTATTTAATACCCTAACAGTCTTATTTACAGTATTTAAAGGGTTATTGCGGCTGTATTCAGGCTCAACTGTATAAATTTTATTATCGGTATTGCTCATACTAACCTTCACGCTCACTTTGTATGCAAAATTTTAGTAAGGAAATCGTGAAGGTACGCAGTTATTTTTAACTACATTCATATTCTTTTAAGCTAACCTCCACGCTTAATTTGTTCTCAAATTGATATCGCTACATTCTAATTTTTTATTTTAAGCTTGCTTCCATTTCACCCACATTATCGGCAGCACAAATAACAAAAATACACTTGTATCCTTTTGCAGTTCAAAAATACACTCTGTTCGTACAAAGGATTGCTCAAATCCACAAAAGCTATATACCCCTTCCGAATCTTCCTTCTACTTTGTAAAGCACCATAACCAGCAAAGCCACTAATATGGCCATAAGAAAGGCTGCAGTAGTAAGTCTCTGATAGGATAGATTCATAAAATTATTATTCATAAAATGCTGAAGCATATATATTTTCAGTGAAGGATAGCTTCCTGCCAATAAATAAGCTTCTCTGAATACCTTGAAGGAATTTACAATTGATATCATAAATACAAAGAATCCAGTAGGAATCAAAAATGGTATAGTAATTCTCGTAAAGCAGTCAAATGCTCTTGCCCCATCTATACGTGCTGCTTCATAATACTCCTTAGGAATATTGTTTAATCCAGCTAAAAGCAGTATTACATTGTAGCCGCAGTTTTTCCATACGTATAGCAGAACCAGAATCCACATAGACCAGTCGCTTCTAATCCAATCCACATCGCTAGTAATTCCGAAAGTATTAAGAAGATTATTCAGCACTCCATATTGGCTAAACATAATATTCCAAACAAGGATTACAGATGCCGCAGGTATTACCATCGGCAGTATGAAAGAACTTCGGAAAAAGGACAGCCCTTTTATTTGTCTGTTTAACAGAATTGCAAAAATAAGTGAAAGTGCCATTATTAACGGAACACTTATGGCATTAAATATAAGGGTATTTTTTGCTGCTAACAAAAAAGAACCACTATGCAAAAGGTCATTAAAATTCTTTAGCCCAACAAACCTCGCCCCACCTACTCCCTCAGTAAAGCAGTAATACAAGCTTATAACAAAAGGTATTGCAAAAAATAGTGCAAAACCTGATAAACTAGGAAGTGCAAATGCGAAGCCTGCTATTGATTGTCTGGTTTTAAGTTTCATATGTATCAATCTTTCCTTATCATTCTTTCCTTATTTATAATTAATTAGCTTTCTGAAGTAATTAACTAATCTATTTATCTGCATGTTTGAAAACTTCTAGTTATAAAATATGTTTGAAATATTTTTATACAATGCTTGAGTAAAGAATAGAAACCATTTACAAACCCCTTTGGGATAGCATTTTATTATTTAACACAAAATGAGTTTATATTTAAAAGTATTTATCTCTTCAAATCATACACAAATGCTTTATTTTCTACATATTTTATTCATTCAAATATAACATAACCTTGTCTTGAATAATCTCTGCTGTCTTCTCAGCACTACGTTTCCCATCTATAAAATTCTTAGCCTCGCTGTCGATAATATCATAAACCTGAGCATCTACAGTATCACACACACTAATTTCTTGTATTTCTTGGTACTGTTCTCTAACCTGTTCCTTTCTTTTTTCTGCATCATATTCGCCCTCTATTGGTTGGGCATTATCAAGGTTGCTAATATAGAAATTTACGTTGTTTAAATAAGCGTTATTATTAACGGCTAATGAGTAAAACCCTTTTAAATCATCTGCTTTCTGATATTCTTCCGTAAGAAGTAGCTTAATAAATTCAAAAGCCTCTTGTTTATATTTGCATTTTGAATTAATTGCTAAATATAATATAGGTTCTAACAGAATACTCTTTTTATTTGTATACTGAGGGAATATATAAGTATTAGCTACCTTATTGATTCTATCTCTTGACCAAAATATTGAATCCATATTATTCATTATCAAGCAATTACCGTTGTCAAAGTCCGGACACTCTACAGTACAAGCAAAAATATCTCCAGTATTAACGTAATACCTTATATCTTTAGAAATTTCTGTCTCTACTGAATGTAGCTTTTTGTAAATATTTAGTAAATCTACAAATTCCGCAGAATTCAATTTTGCAGTCTTCTTATTTATATCAATAAGACTTAGTCCGCTTATTTTTACAATATCACTCAGTGTAAAATTATGAAGAGTCATAAAGTACTTTCCAGTACCCTTATTTTTTTGCATAAATGCATACACTTCATCAGCAAAGTTCTCAAGAGTGTATTTCTCTCCATCTGTAGTAAAGCCATTCTCCTTTAAGACACCTTTTTTAGCAAAAAATGTACTGAAGTTATAGCGTAGAGGTATCAAAAACCTCTTTCCATTAATTACACCGCTATTCATTACCTTTTGGTTATAATCTGAAAGGTTGAAGCTGTTATCCTTATTAATCAACTCATTAAGGTCATAAAATATCCCAGCATCAGCTGTTTTATGTACAGCTGTTAACAACCCTAGTTCATTATCAACTCTGATAATATCAGGTCCTTCTCCTACAGATAGTCTCGTTATGTACTTATTTTTATATTCCTCGTTATATGTAATTATATCGCCATATTCTATTCTTATATCTTTATGTTCCTCATTGAATTGCCCAATAGCAGCAAGGATATAACGGTCATTACTCAATACATCCATTGTTATTACTGCTTTTGAATCTTTAGTTCCACTAGTTTCAGTATTCTTATCTGAACACGATGCTGTACTTGCAAGTATTAAAATCAGCAATATCATGGATATATACTTTTTTATTTTCATAACTACAAGTCCTTTCTCATCACTTTAGTCACAAAAATGAAATTCTACTTTGCCTTTTGTGATTTAATTGTTAGTTTATATTGATAACAATACATTATAAAAAATTGAAAGAAGATTAATCTGTTTCTATTATTTAATTTTCTAACTTTAGTATTATTTAACAGTTAAACTTTAACATATAAGTAAGTCATATGATAAGTGACCTTAGTCATATATTTACTAACATAAAACATTTAACTATTTAGTCAGATACTTACCTTATTTCATTAACTCCTTTATAAGCTTTTTGGGATTGACAACCTTCCCAAACTTGTAATTATAATTGATAACATTGTTTATAATGTAAGTAGTATCACCTGTTTTGAGAGCTGTATGCCAAAATTCTTGTGGTGTTATCTCAGGTTTTACCTGGCAAGCCAGTGCATATAAGCCAGCGATATATGCAGATGAAAGTTTTATATCTCCGACATTATAAAAAGTATAATCACTGTCTCCTGTCGGACTGGCAGTAGTTCTGGAATCCATCGGAACTAAAAGCACTTCTTTTGCATTACTATACTTCTCAAACATAAAAAATCTGCTCTTCCACTCCTCACCTGGACCATATGAGGAAATATCATCTGGATCTGCAAGAGGATCTCTTCCAAGCCCATTAAAATCCATCTCCTGATTGTATGTTTCACAAATAGAATTAGAAACAACAAATATCCCCTTCTCTTTCGCCTCTTCCACTGCTTTGTCCATAGCATCATGGTCATTATTTGTCTGAGTCCAGTCGCCGTCAATAACTAATGCTCTTATTTTATCTCTTTTAGGAAGAGTGTCGTTGATTTCGAGAATCCTTTTGACAGCTAGTGCAAGTGATGAAAAATCAATATCAGAGGTTCTCTGAGTTAAAAACTTATGTGTTTCTGCAATATAATAAATATTTGCTTTAGGAGCAACTCCTGTTTTCTCTCCTGCAATAACTGATACAACAGCACATCCACTTGGCGTAGAGGTTTTATCAAGACAATGTACTTCTTCATATAATTTTAGTCTATCTCTGTACTCTACATGATTAACTAACAAAGCTCCGTCAATAATAGCAATACCTACACCTTCACCAGTAATGCCCTTATTATGTAAGTCTCGTATATTTAAACCTGGATTTTTACCTTGTTCAATAATTTTTTTAGGATTAAATCCTTCTGGTAAGCCATAAGGCCATTTTGTTACAGTGTCAAAATCAGCATGAATTAAATCTTCGTATCTTTCTTTAAGGTCAAGGGTTGTTAAATCGTAACTACGTAAATCTATTTGCAACTTACCCGGCTGAAATTTATCATATGAAGGTAAAGTCTTTAATTTACCTCTTCCCAACTCAAGTGTTAATGGTTTTGTTGCAATCTCTAGATTCACTTCTCTTTGATTAATACCATTGCAACTAGTTAAAATTGAAGTAATTAATATTAGCAAAATAATATGTCTAATTTCTTTCACTTTTAACGCCCCCATTATTCATAAACATTCCCTTAAAAAAATTACAGCTTTAGTTCTGTCATTAATACCAATTTTACTGTAAATCATACTTATATAATTCTTTGCCGTTCCTTCAGATATGCATAATTCAGATGCAATTTGCTTATTTGTATAACCCTTAATCATCAATGTTGCAATTTCCTGTTCTCTATAAGATAACGCTAAATTATTGCTCTTAATATTTATTGATTCTTTTTCGGATATTTTTGAAAGCCTAGTTGCAAGTTTTACTGCTATATTTGAAGGCATGAGCAAATTCCCAGCCATGCTTTCACGTATTGCCTGAATAAGTTTATTCCCTTGAATGTCTTTTAAAAGATATCCGCTTGCTCCATACTGAAGTGCTTGTATTATGTATTCATCATCATCAAATGTAGTTAACATTATTACTACTATTGAAGGGTTATTATTTTTAATTATTCGTGTACTATCTACTCCATCCATTATAGGCATTCTAATATCCATTAGTACAACATCTGGATTAAGTTTTTCTGCCAATTCATAAGCTTGAATTCCATTTTCAGCCACACCAACCACTTCCATGCCTTCTTCAAGTTCCAAAATAGTCTTGAGTCCATCTCTCATAAGTGTTTGATCATCCGCTATAAGTACCTTAATAATATCCATTAATACACTCCTCCTCTATCGGAATATCTACTTTAAGACTGCATCCATTCCCTAAAGAAGACTTAAAACTTAAGTTACCCCTCAATTCCTCTACCCGCTCCTTCATGGCATTAAGTCCAAATCCGAAAGCTATGTCATCACATCCCTTTCCATTATCAACTATTAAAAGAATTATTCTATTGTTTTTAAATTCTAATTGCAGGACAAATTCTGTACATTTACCATGCCTTATTCCATTTGTCAAGCCTTCTTGAACAACTCTATATAATACCTTTTCCTGCTCTGGATTTAAAAAAGGTAATTGTGAAAAGCTAAACTTTACTGAAACACCCGCATGTAACTCAGTTTCGTTGATAAGTGCCTGTATAGAAGGAATAAAAGGTAATACACCATTGCCATCCTTTAGCATTCTTACCGAGGATCTTATATCATTTAATCCTTTTCTAACTTGTTCCTGAGCTAACTCAAATTTTTCTAAAGCAAGATTCAGATCTTTTTCTGCTAAACGCTTTCCTGCTTCTATTTCTATTGAAACAGTAGTAAGAGTATGTCCAATGGTATCATGAATTTCTCTGGCTATACGATTTCTTTCTCGTAATACAGTCATCTCTTCAAGGGATTTCATAGTCTCTTGAAGTTTGTTATTTACCTTCTCAAGTTCATTTGATTTCATTTTCAATTCATTCATAGTGTTACTTAATATCTGGCTTTGATGGGTCTGATATCCTGCTATATAAATCATTCCTATTATAAAAATGAAATAAAAAGAATTCTCAATTATATTAGGGAACAAATAAAAAAAGTCAAAATAGTTCCATCTAGCGTATTTTAAGTAAATAGTCAGTATCAATGAAAAATATCCAAAACACATATAAATAAAGCAATACATGTCAAAACGGAATGTAATTACATTTGATACAATTAAATAGAAGTATATTTGTGAAAAATTTGTTATATCTAAATAGTTTATATAGAATACAATTAATGTAGTTATTAGTATTATTATTTCACAAAATGTTCTATGTTTCGTATTACATATTAAAAAACTGTATATCCCCAAAAATACAGTTACAAGTAAGGTCAATATAATCAATTGCATCGTATTCCCATTATTGAACGTAATAAGTATACTAATTAATAATGCTGAAAATGGAATTATAGCTGAAATTATTTTATAATATTTTATAGCAAGCATGATTTTTACCTCTAATTGTTTATATGGACTATTTTAGCATTTATATCCATTTTGTACAATGTAAAACAATTCATATTGTAAATAAATCACGCATAACTGTGCATAAAATTTATGAAGTGCTTTTTATTCTATTGAATAATGTTTATAATATATGAATATAGACTCTTAACTGATTCATCACTATAAATAAATACATTTTGATTTATATTTGAAACATCTATAATTCTTCATAACAAAAATATGTCATCATTACTATGTTCTGGGCTACTTTCGCTATTTATATTTGTATCAATGATAAAAATACTAATATCAATATCACTATTTTCTATACTTAAATCTATTCCAAGTAATATCAAATCAAGGTTATATATCTTATCAATTAAGTTTAGAGGGCTAATTAAAAAAACATGTATATAATTAATTGAACTTAATATTCCATCGCATTTATTAGATACAGCGACAACATTATAGCCATCCTTACGAAAAAAATTCATCAGTTAGCTTTTTCCATAACTTTTTCTTACTACTTAAGCAACATCTTACTGTTGTTCTCAAAGAGAATATTATATATAATAGCTGTTATTTGTGATGCTACATAACTATTTAATAGTTTCGTGCATTTACTTTCTCCTGATGTAAATGCGACGAATGATTACCACATGCCGTTATCTCAATTCCATCAAAAGCATAGCAAAAATAAATACATTCGAATTGTTAAATGCTGCAACTGTTATTACACCTTTTTCATAGGCTAAATTTATAGCTTTCTTAAGCAATGTAAAATCCATATACCCAATAGTAACCAATGATACATTTATAACATTAAGTCTATTGTCAATGACCATTTAATAGCCTTTATAAGCTGTCATTTATAGCAATACAGTTATTATCAAGTATCTTAACACCATTTAGTATCGCATTAGGAGCAAATTTGCATATAATTGCAACACAAATAGCACCATGACTAGAAGAATAAGGATTTTTATTGTTTCCAGTTGTGAAATTATATTATATTTAGTTATAAATCTGGTATAGTATAAATTTTTATTAATTCCAACATCTATAACTACAAATCGAATTACTTCATTATACATATATCTTATATTTCCAGCTGATTTTTTATTATGCAAAATATATTATTAATGCTATTAAACTTGCCAGCAACTATATCCTCCTCAGGTATACTTATATTAAATTCTTTTTCAACATCAAAGAAAAGGTAAATCAAACTTCCTGGTGTCAGCTTATATGTATCACTTAATAAATCCTTAGACAAATCATTATTTGTATATTCACTCAAATCAATAAGGAATCTATCCTTAAAAATTTTTGTTAACTTATTCATTATTTCTTCTTCATTTATAGTTGAAATATTCATTTCAAGCCCCCCTAATTTGATAATTCTAACTCAAATATAGACTATAGCGAGTCTACAGTCCCATATTCAACCAATTTATCAATTATATATTCTGACAATCTAGTCTTATCTTTTTCATTTTTTATATTGTAAAGTTTAAAATTACAATCTCGTAAACTATTAATCTTACTGTCTACATCAACATTGTTTATAGTTAGAACCTCAAATTTTTTACTCATTGCTGGCTGCGACATGTAACTACTCCAGTCAAATTTAGTATTAGAAATGCTATAAGCGTCAACCTCAAACCCAAATTTATATTTCATAGACTTTGCTAACTCTTCATAGTAGTCAGACTTATGATCTTCATATAAAGTGCAGAAAATAAATGCATCAGGTATTATTGCTTGAGATACCATATATGCAAGTATACCAAATCTATTTGTTAAATTGTTATTAATTGGAATTATTCCTCCTGGGATGCCTAAAATGATTACATCAGGCTGTTCCTCTTCTTCAATATTTTTTATATACTGGTTGAACAATACGATCTTATCAGATTCTAAAATGTAACTACTGTACATAAAATTAGGGAATGAATGAAATCCTAAAAGTTCACACCAGCTTTTTGAACCAACTTGGCTTACCTTGTACCCTTCTTGGAGAAATTTCTCTCTAAGGGCAAGTTGAACATTAAATTTGTCTGTTCTTTCAGAAATCCCTGCAACACAAATTATAGGCGTGTTTATATCAAGAATAATCTGCTTTTTTATACTTGATAAGGGCCTTATCTTAATGTGATAGTGTTTAAAATATACACCTTTTTTCTGACATAAATCAGCAATTTGTTTCTTTTGATTTTCCTCTAATGGTAATGTACATATTATATTTCGTTTATGTTCTACTGCTATAACTATTTTAGGGAAAACTGACTTATTATAGTCAAGAAACTTACAGTAGTCTGAAATTAATACTGTATCACAATGTTCAAGATTACTTTCAAAATCACTACTAATTTTTAATCCTGTAGGTTTGCCTCCATCTACTATACATGCATCATTGCTAGTACCCCACCATCCCCTTGGGGAAATCAGTGCAGTTATCGTGTAGTTTTCAATTAGACCCATATGTCGTAATACTGGTGAAAACTCAATATCAAAGGGATAAACAATTAGTCTCTCCATATATTTAACTCCTTTTATAAACTTCCAAATTTAATATTATTTATTTTTTCATCAAAATGGAATCCAAATTCTGAAAGTGTACAATAATCTTTTAGTAACAATTCCGTATTAAATTTAATACTTCGACAATGAGAAAGTTTTTTTTCTGCTGATAACCCAGTTAAATTATCTGCTATAGCACAACATGATGTACAAAATCTAAACGCCCAGCAATTTTTACATGCTTCCTCAGTTATTTTGCCTATATTTAACAATTCAAAACATTTTTTAACATCAAACCCAGACTCAATGTGTCCTATTCTCATTACACTAGAAGATTCACTTACTCGTTCACATGGATATAAAAAACCATTAACATCCATAAACAGTCTAGTGCCACCTGGCACGCAAGGACCACTTGGATGTCCCTTTTCAGGTAATCTATTATCATTATTCGATCTATTTTCAAACATATCACGCTTTAGTTGAAAATAATAATTTTCTAATATAGTAGAGGAATATGATTTGTTAAGCCTTCCCAATTTTGACAGCAAAACTTTAAACATTTCATAGCCATACTTTGTACTAAAATCGTTATTTCTTTTAATATCATGTTTTAAATAATTTTGATTTATCATTGAAGGTAAGGTATGTAAGTCTTTAATAGTATCGTATGTAGTAAAAAACTCATTAACGCAGCTGAAGTCATTTAATGGGTCAATTACTACACTGAATATGATTTTCTTATAGTATTCTGGAAATTCCTTTTTAATAGCTTCTACATTTTTCATGACAATATCAAATGAACCCTTATCTTTTCCCGCAAATCTTCTATTTTTATCATGAACATTCTTAGGACCATCTAAACTTATTACCAAAGATACATTATGCGAACATAAATATTCCACTACTGTTTTGGTAAGTAATGTTCCATTCGTTGTTATCGAAAAAATTAATTCTTTACCTTCAGAATTTGCTTCCGAATATTCTATACACTTTTTGATCAATTCAAATTCAAGTAATGGCTCTCCTCCATAAAAACCAACACCAACTTGTTCAGAATTATATGAATGCTCAAATAAAAAATCAATGCCCTTTTTAGCCGTCTCAAAACTTAATCTTTTATTAGAATGAATTCTATTATCATATTCTCCTGAGTACGCACAGTATTTACATCTCAAATTGCATTGCTGCGTAACTTGAAGTGTAATCATTCCTAATTTACTTTGAAGAATCTTAACGTGGCTTATATTCTTATTTTTCATTTTTTATATAACACTTTTCTCTTTGTATAAAAAATCTTTATATTGTACATAATTACTTTCAAAATCATTGTAGTTTTCAAATTCATTTATTTTGCCTGAGTCCATAACCCAAATTTTATTAACCATTTTTAAAATATCAGGTTTATGACTTATCACTAGAACAGTACTGTCTTTAAAATCAGTAGTCAGCATCTGATTCACATATGCTTCTGATTCAATATCATAATTTGAAGTAGCTTCATCAAGAATAAGTATTTTTGATTTTCTTGCAAAAGCCCTCGCCATTGCTACTTTCTGGCGTTGCCCTCCAGATAGTTTTGAGCCGTTTCTGCCTACTTTACTTTTATATTTTAATGGCATGTCTTTTATAAAGTCATATGCACCGCTTTTGATGGCAGCTTTATTTATTGCTGAATCATCCAACTTTAATCCAGCGGATATATTGTCTTCTATAGTTGTATTAAAAAGATATAAATCTTGACTTACAACGGATATCATACTTCTGTAATCTCTTAACTTGATATTGTCTATATTAATTCCATCAATCAATATTTTCCCTTCCTGAGGTTTATAAAATCTTAACACCAGATTAATTAACGTACTTTTTCCTGAGCCATTTGCTCCAATAATAGCAATTTTTTCTCCTGAATTTATATTAAGGTTGATCTTATTAAGAATTTTTTCCCCATTCTTATATGAAAAACTCACCTCTTGGAATTTGATGTTTCCACACACCTCTTTACCATCAAGTCTTATTAGGTTTTTATTATCTGCTTGAAGTTCTGTTTCCATATCAAGAAATTCAATAAATCGCTTTGCAGAAGGAATTATATTGGTAAAATTGTAGCCTATATTTAGAATTGCAGATATAGGACCTAAAACATACGTACTATATGTAAGAAAGGCAAATACGCCCCCAATTGTTAGTCCATTTCTAAATGCTATGTAGGCTCCCAGTACATATAAAGCACAGTTAATCCCTTGAAACAATAATGTCTCTGTACACTCATTGAACTTGTCTAAAAATGACATTTTTATATTCATCTTTACAATACTTCTTTGTTTTTTTATGAACTCCCCTGTTTTTATTCTGTCAATTCCCCAAAGCTTGATTTCTTTTATTCCACTTATGGCATCACCGTACCACGAGGCAAAATCACTATTATATTCTATAAATTTATTTATCATTGCTTTTCGTTTTTTTGCCATAATCTTGACTGTAAAACATCTTATAGGAATAACAAATAATACAACCAATGTCAACTTCCAGTCAATTATCAGAAGTCCAAACAAGCCTCCAATAATTCTAAAAATTTGTGATATTACAATAAAAGTTCCTTTATCACATATTCTTGATATGTTACCAACATCTATTCCTACATTGCTCATTATTTCAGAGAAATTTGTATTGTTAAAGTACTGGAGTTTGAGTCTTTGGAGATGCTTAAATGCCATCTTTTGAAGAGAATACTGAAAAACAGCGTTTACGTATGAAAAATACTTTGTCTCAAGTAAACCAATTGCCTGTTCAATTAAAACAATAGTTAATGTAAGTAATGAAAATCTAACTACAATATCAAAATTCTTAACAAGTAGTCCATTATCCATAATTTGCTTACTTAACAAAGGTAAAAGCAAATTGATACCAGCAGAAGCAATAATACATACAAATACTACGCTTATTTTTCTGAAATATGGCTTTAGAAATTTAAAAAGTCTTTTCATAATAGTTCTATTTTCATTGTTTATCAACATCAATAATCTCCAAAAATATTTTCATATAATATTTTGTGTACTTTTATTCTATATTTTGGTATAATAAAAATGGCAATACTAAATAAACATTGCCTCGTGCCCACAAGATAGTCGTCCGACCAAAGAAGCCTATCTTGTGGGCTTCACTACTTTTGCAATGATATTATTATAGCTATTTGCAAAAATCTTGTCAACCATATATTTACTTTTTAATATATAAATAGTTATTTTGGGTATTTTTATACATTAATGTTATATTTTTAGCACTTCCTTACATTGCTAATTACCTCTGTACTTTTGGATCAGATATGATATTATCAGATACATCTCTTCTCCCAAGTATTGCTTGCAAAATGAGTTATAGCTATATAAATTGCTTAATTCCATCGTGTTATCGTCCCTTACAAATCCAACTACCTTCTTTTATAAATTATCTGATTGATTTATCTTTATCCACTAGTTGAGTTAGGCAGACAACAGATTGAATTTCTTTTTATATTTTAGAAGTGATAGATAAGGTATAATAAATTTCACAAAATCGAATAAAGGCCAAATAGTATAGCAAAGGGTCCGTTCACTTAGTAAAATATTAATCGCTAAACCAGTATTACCAAGAGGAGAACGAACCCTATACCTAATAAAATTATAAAACTAAATAACGAAGTAATAAAAAGGAATTTAGCTAAATGGTGAGAGTAAGTGTAGAAAAGACATTTAGCGAGTTTTTGGACAATGAAGCCGAAAAATTGACCAACGCAGCCTGCTATGAACGTACAGATGCCCGACAGGTTTTCCGTTCTGGACACTATAAGCGAGGCCTTCTCACTACATACCCACTATTGATTATTTGGTTTTAAAATTCATATGTATCAATCTTTCCTTCGTTTGTTTCAAATAAACTTAATATATAATTATATAGGTGGTCTATTTGTTGATCATTAAAAGTAAAGGTTTTTGTTTCAATATATTTATTATTTGGATAAATTTCGCAATCCTCATATTTTTCATTTTCACTCATTACTTCTATGTCTAAATTTTCATTTATATTAATTTTGATATCAATTTCCAAATCACTTTCTACAGCTTCTAAATTTGTATAATAATTATCTTTCATCATGTCTATTGGTACAATAATAATATCAGGGTCGTAAATATCGCATATCATTTTAATTCTATTCACTAAAAAGTTATTATCTAGTGGAATTTCATCATCGATCAACCCGCTGTTAATTGAAATCAAACCATTGCACAAATCCTTCTCAGCTTCTGTACAAATACTTATCGCATTATATCCATCTTCTCTAAATTTCGCAGTCAGTTTTTTATAAAAGTCATATACTTTATTACTATAATTATTATATACTTCTATAATTGGTATTTCTATACTTTTATTTGTGGAATTGTTAAAGCAATTACCTATATTTACCTTGTTTTCTATATATGAGACTTCTTCTATCTGTATAATGTTGGTTGCATTTCGCTTTAATGCTTCTTTTAATCTACTTATTCCAATGTTTGGGTTATCTTTTATAATGTTACATATTAAAGCAGTCACAGCAGGTGCAGCAAAGCTGTTACAGGGGGATGTAATCTCAATCTCACCACTGTATTTCATCAAATCATGAATCCCACATGCAGTAATATCTATTCCGTCTAGAGAAAATGAATTATAAATATACTCCATTTCTATTAGTGTTCCACTTCTATCACACTTCACCCCAACAACATTTTCAAGAGATGCAGGACAAGTAAAAACATTTCTATTATTACATGCAGCCACTATTATGACACCATTATTAGATGCATATTTAGTAGCTTTTTCAACTTCAATAAAGTCTTTATAGTCAATTGTTCCAAGACTGAGGTTAATAAGTGATATATTATTTTCTACACACCACTCCAGAGCTTTAATCAGCTGGCTTCTCATTCCCTTATGTGAATCATCATTTAGTATCTTTACACTTGACAAAACAGCATCTGGAGCATATTTTTTGATTATTGCAGCGCAGGTTGTTCCATGGGATGGCAAGAAAGGGTCATAGTTGACCCTTTCTTTAATATGTAGTTCAGGTGTTATTTGTATATTATGCTTAAGTTCACCTATAGAATATAGGTTTTGGTTTATGCCGTCATCGATAATTGCTATATTTGTCGAATATTCCTTCATTATATGTCACCGCTTTTTTATCAAATAAGAGTATTTAATTAAGATATACATTTTCCATGTACATTAGTTTTGTATTATTCATTTAAAAAGAGCGTTACCTTATCGTCTATAGCCTTAGCTGTTTGCTCAGCAGTAGCTTTACCACTTATATAATTATCTAATGCTTCGTGGACTATATTTTGAACTTCATTATCTAGCCTTTGCTCAATTTGAGTTTTTCCTAGCAGTATGTTCAACTTATCAGCCAGCTTTTTTGGCAGTTCCTTTGAAGAGTATTCGCTGCCGAAACCCGAAGTGCTATTAGACATATAGTAATTTAAATCTTCATTATAGGCTTGTTTATTAATAGGCAGTAATAAAGCCCCATTATGATTTCCATAACTGTCAGTTGCTTTTTGTATATCCTTTGACAACATAATCTTTAAAAAGTTAAATGCTGCCTCTTTATTTTCACAATTAGAATTTATACCAATGCACTCTCCAACTCTTGCATAGCATATTCCATTATCCACTAAAGGTATTATATCCATATCATCTCCTATAGCCTGATTATACATTGAATTAAATGTCCACAGCTGCTTGGGGGATTGATTTCCTTGTTCAAACGCCATGACTAGCCTTTTATCTTTAATCATATCAACATACGAGTTATATTTAGCACAAGTATCATATGGAGCTATAGCTGGATATATTTCCTTATATATTTTTAGAAGATTAATAAAATCCTTTGTATTAAAATAAGATTTGCGTTTTTCATTATCAACAAATTTTTTTCCACTTATACGCATCATACTTGAAAATCCAAAATTGCAGTAAATTAAGCTTTTATTTTTATCCTTATTGTTTTTGAGGAAATCTTGCGATAGCTTATATAAACTATCAAGCGATAAATCGGATTTGTCAATAACAATATTGTTTTCTTTTAACGTTAAATCTGTTGTTCTAAAATATGGTATAGCGTATTCTAGTGGTATGTATAATCTTTTGTTATTATAAATACCGCAATCAAAAATATTTTCATAATAATCATTCTTACTGAAATCTTTATCCTTACTTATAAGTTCGTTTAAATCAGTAAAAATTCCGCTGTTAGCAACCTTATATAGTGAATTAAATGTATTAGGACCAAAAATAATAATATCAGGTCCATCACCAGACATTAGTTCTGCGCTTAATTTTGTATTCATTTCCGAATACTGGTCATCTCCGAATACATTCTCTGAATATTCAATCTCAGGATATAGTTCCTTGCTCTTTCTAATTGCATTTTTTACTTGCCCATTATAATTTATATAAACAATACTAAGATTTGCTCTTATACTATTGTCTCCAGTAATAGCTTCACTTTGGTTTTGAGAATCTTCTATCAACGTTTTCTTAAAATAGTTTTCTACTACTTCCTGTAAAGACTTTGCTATGCCATCATCTGTTTCATTTTTTGATACACATTCACGAATTTTGCTATCAATCAAGGTATAAACTTCATAATCCTCAATCTTGCATTCTGTAAGTCTTGCTAAATACCTATCTACCTTTGATAAGAGCACTTTAATAGAATCATCGCTCTTACAGCCTCCGCCCCTACCACTTCTCTCTCCGTTATTTCCCTTTATGCATTCATATTTTATCTGTTCATATGCACTTTTGCTCACAGGAATTCCGTTTAAAAAATCTTCTGCTTGATAATCCTTTGATAATAGCATACTTATAAATTCATACGCTTCTTTTTTATTCGTACATTTTGAACTTACTGCTGCAAATAAAGAAACTCTGGCAGGGATTTTATTTTCTGCAGTACATACAGAATAAACCATTGGCTGTACTTCAGTATTAAAGGAGGAATAGTTGTACCATAAATTCTGAGGCGAACTAATGGCATTATTCAAGAAAACAGCATCTTTATTTTTAAGAATTGCGGATATATCTCCTCCTTGGATTTTTTCATAAAACACCTTATCTGGTGTGACAGATTCATTAATTAATTTATATTGTTTTATTGCTGACTTAGCTGGTGTTGTATCAAACTTAGCTATTTTGTTTTCTATATCAATTATGTCAGCACCAATTCCTCTTATTATTGAACTAAAATCAATATTTGAAAGCATATAATGGCTTGATCCCTCGTTTTTGTTTACATAATCAGAGCATACTTGAGAAAATTTATCCCAATTGACTTCATCACTTAACCCATTTATCCCTTCTTTTTCAATAATACTCTCCGTTGTAAAAAATGCATCTATGGTATAACTCAGAGGAATAAGATATCTCTTCCCCTTATAAATACCATAATTCATTATCTCACTATAATAATCATCTCTATTTATACTTTTATCATTATTATATAAATCATCCAGTTCACTTAAATAACCATTATCTATGTATTTTGACAGCATAGGAATTCTGTCAGGTGAGGTTACTATAATATCTGCGCCATCATTTGATACAAGACCTGCTTGAGTATCCTCTGAATATTTTTTGTACTGATCTTGGTAGTATACCTTTTCTTCTATAGTACAATCTTTACTATCTGAGTTAAATTTCTTAATAGCATTTCTAAGAAAATTATCATTTTCCATTACATTTATTTTTAATTTATGTTTTCCATCACTACGCTCCGAATCGCCATTGAAAGAACAAGCTGTGCTTGATAATAACCCTATTAATATAATTAATATCAAAATAGTTTTTAAAGTTTTCAAACCAAATCGCCTCTCTTGATTAATTTTGTATTAACTATATTATATAGTAATTTCTTACAAATACAATCAAATCAACAACTTATTTACTATTTATTTACATACAATTCGCTTAATTGTACCACGTTATTATACAGAAACTTTATCCAGCAACTTTTGGTTAGCTACCATTTCTATTAAACCTTTTAGTGTTGAAAACTTTCCACTTGCGATATCTTCTTCTGGTATAATAATATTAAATTCTTTTTTTATATCAAAATAAATATAAAGAAGATCTCTTGCAGACAGTTGAAAATCTTTACCTAGAATACTTTTTTCAAAATACTCCTCTCCTAATTCATTTAAATTAATATTAAACCTATCTTTAAATATTCTAAAAAGACCTGCCTTTACTTGACTTTCTAATAGATTATCCATAATACAATTCCCCCTAATAATACATAATGAGCCTCTATACAATTTCTACATCACCATATTTGCTAAGCTTTTCAATTAATAGTTTTGCTATTTTATCAGAATCATTTTCGTCTAAAATATTTAAAACAGGTATATTACTCTGACTATAACCCTTGTTCTTTTCACTTATAGCTTTATAATCCAAAGATATATGAGATATTCTTTTTTCCTCATAGGCTCTAACCCAATCAAACTGTGCATTCGCAATGTTAAATATGTCTATATTAAACCCAAGCTTATATTTTAATGAATTATTATAAAACTCAAAACCATCTACCTTATAATCTTCATAAAACATGCTAAAAATTACAAAGTCGGGGAGAACCGCTTGAGAAACTTCAAAAGCAAGTATACCAAACTTATTAGTATATGTACTGTTATACGGCATTATACCTCCAGGCACACCAATGATAATGATATCTGGGTTTTCAGTATCCTCAATTTTCTTTATAAATCTATTAAACATCAATATCTTATTGACCTCTGAGATGTTACTTTCAAGCATAAATGATGGAAAAGAATGAAATCCCATCATATCGCAATAGGTTCTTGTTCCTACCTGACTTATTTTATAGCCTAATTCATGAATTTTTTCTCTTAGTGCTAGTTGTATTTCAAACTTATTCGTTCTTT
Source organism: Ruminiclostridium herbifermentans (assembly GCF_005473905.2). Classification (NCBI taxonomy): domain Bacteria; kingdom Bacillati; phylum Bacillota; class Clostridia; order Eubacteriales; family Oscillospiraceae; genus Ruminiclostridium; species Ruminiclostridium herbifermentans. Next base: position 460,478 of record NZ_CP061336.1, on the reverse strand, counting down.
CAGCTAAACCAATTACAAAAACAATAGGAGTATTAATCTCTTCTATATTTTCATTTTCAATATATATATTATCAGCTAGTACATCTTGAGACCTGCCGTAGTATTTAAAGTAAACTCCTTCATATCTGCAAATGCACTCTAATTCTGTAATAATATTAGTTTCCAGCTGTAAAAAACATATAATATTTTTTTTTGATTTTATAGCCATTTTAATTTTATTATAAATATTTTTTTTAAAATCAAGCGGAAAATATGAATCAATAAATACAACTGTATCACATAAGCCCAAGGAATCTTCAAAATCCGATGATACAGTCATACCAATATCAGGACCATTGTCTGCAATACCAGCATCTTTCCCTGTATACCCCCACCCATTTGGAGATACAAGGCAAGATATTTCATATCCTTTTAGCAAGTCTTTATGTCGCAAAATTGGACTAAATTGTATATTATATGGATATATCAAAAGTCTTTCGTTTTTTACCATTTATTATGTCCTCCTCGTATTATATTTTCCAATCTGCCACATCCATAATATTTGAATTTAATTCTTCTCCAAATTCTCTTAATGTACAAATATCTTTTAATAAATTTTCAACAGAATACCTTACTGCATTACAATTTGTAATCTTCTTTTTCATTGTTAGTTTATCAAGTTCGTCTGCTGCTGCTGCACAAAGGTTACAAAATCTAAGAGCCCAGCAGTTAACGCACTGTTTCTCACTTATCTTTCCAATATTAAGTAAAGTTTCTACTTTATCAACATCAAATCCTGTATCTACATTACCTATTCTCATTTGTGTTGACGTTTCGCTAACCCTTTCGCATGGGTAAAAATCACCATTCACATCCATGAATAATCTCTGCACTCCTGGGATACATGGTCCCCCATGGTGAATTTTATCAGGCAATTCTTTCGTCATTTCCAACCTAGTATATGTGTCTATTAATTTTCCGTAATACCTCCATATTAGCTTTGAAGTATACTTTTTATCTAAGCACCCAACCTTCGATAAAAACAACTTAAAATACTCATATCTAAGGTTACTAATATATGCATCCGATGCTTTCTTTTGATCTTTTGAATAAATATCAGATATTTCTGTTGACATTAGCTGAGATTCCTTAATCATATCAAAATCCGCAAAGAAATTATTAACACAACTAAAGTCATTTTCTGGATCTAATACTGCATTAAAAGATACGCAGTCTTTTAAATAATCTGGAAATTTAATCATTATCATTTCCATGTTTTCCATTACCTTTTCAAATGTTCCTTTACCTCCATGACTGAAAATCCTGTTTTTATTATGTACTTCTGAAGGTCCATCAAGGCTGATAAGGAGATATACCCCATACTTTTGAAAATAATCAATAATCTCCTCCGTTAAAAGAGTTGCATTTGTAGTAATTGTTATATGGGTTTCTTTTCCTTCTCCTTTTTCCTCATAATATTCAATACATTTTTTTATAAAATCAAATTCAAGTAGTGGTTCTCCACCATAAAATGCAAGAAAGATTCTTTCATTATCTTTTGAGTGTTCAATAAGGAAATCTATGCCTTTTTTTGCTGTTTCAAAACTCATTTTAGCATTTTCATGCCCTCTATTTTCGTAGTTTCCAGAGTAAACACAATATTTGCACCTTAGATTACATTGGCGCGTTATTTGCAATGTAATCATTTTAATTTTATTATTTAGGTGATATTTTAAAGTCTCACTTATAGGATTATACATTTCCTTAGGCCTCTTCGGAGATAAAAAACCAAGTTCACGCAAATGATTAATTGACTCAATAGCTTGCTTATTATAAGTCAAATCATCTTGATCAGATTTTTGAGTGTCTTCGATAATCTTATATTGGTCTTCTGTCAATCTAAGAATTGCATTTTTATTTATGTCGTATAAATAATATCCTCCTGGAGTGGTAAATAAGTGTATAAATGGATCAAGCATAATATATTCCTCCTAAAAATTATAAGATAACCGGAATATATAGAACTATATTCCGGTTAAAGTTCTTACTAAGCATAGACCCAATTAGTATTTCTAGTACTAGATGATACAGAAGAACTATTATATCCAATACTTGATGAACCTGTTGTAGCTATCGCTGAAGTATTTCCACCACAAGTTGTTGGGTTACAGTTACATCCGCAATAGCAAGTACAAGTCGTAGTACAACTATATGACTCTAAAGTCTCTTTCACTTCATGAAATTTTTTACCTAATTTTTTCATACTTTCACCTCCTTATTTTTGTTTTTGGCATAAAGTTCGCGAATCCTTTTAGCCTTTTTTTACTTTTGTATCCTAACTATGTATCCATCCATGGAATATAGGAACAAAACTTATCTACAATATTAAATAGAGTTCCTCTTATTAGACCTATTCTTTTAAACCAGACACCTTAAGTTCTCTGCAATTATGTTCCAAATCACTAAGATTTCTATATTCTTTGATATTTCCATATTCCACCATCCAAATCTTATCCACCTTCGATAAAATATCAGGCTTATGGCTTATCACCAGAACAGTACTGTCTTTAAAATCAGTAGCCAATAATTGATTAACATATGCTTCTGATTCCATATCATAATTTGCAGTTGCCTCGTCAAGTATAAGAATTTTTGATTTTCTCGCAAAAGCTCTCGCCATTGCTATTTTTTGGCGTTGTCCCCCAGAAAGATTTGAGCCGTTTCTGCCAACTTCACTTTTATACTTTAATGGCATCTCTTTAATAAAATCATAAGCACCACTTTTTACAGCAGCCTTTGTAATTGTTGCTTCATCAGACTTAGTTCCAATAGAAATGTTTTTTTCTATAGTTGTATTAAAAAGATATAAATCCTGACTAACCACAGATATTAAACCTCTATAATCCCGTAGTCTTATATCATCTATATCAATTCCGTCAATTAATATTTTTCCTTCATGTGGCTTATAAAATCTTAGCAAAAGATTAATAAGAGTACTCTTCCCAGAGCCATTTGCTCCAATAATTGCAACTTTTTCTCCAGAATTTATTTTTAGATTAATATTATTGAGAATTTTTTCATCATCATTATATGAAAAGCTTACATTTTCGAATTTTATATTTCCTTCTACTTCGTTCTCATCCAATCTTAATATCTTTTTCTTACTATCATCAACCTCTGTTTTCATATCAAGAAAATCAAAAAAGCGTTTAGCAGAAGGAACTACATTTGAGAAGTTGTATCCAATATTTAAAATCGCTGAGATTGGCCCTATAACATAAACACTATATGTTAGAAAAGCAAATAAACCTCCTATAGTAAGTTCATTCTTAAATACCATATAAGCACCAAATATACTCAAAACACAATTGATACCTTGAAACACTATGCTTTCTGAACATTCATTAAATTTATCCATAAATGCAATTTTTATATTTATTTTTACAATATTTCTTTGTTTTTTAATAAATTCTCCTGTTTTTATCCTATCTAATCCCCATAGCTTAACTTCTTTTATTCCGCTTATTATATCACCAAACCAAGATGCATAATCACGACTGTATTCCATAAAATCATTAAACATTGATTCTCGTTTTTTTGCAAATTTCTTTACTGTAAAGTATCTTACAGGAACAACAAGCAATACAATAAAAGTAAGCTTCCAATCAATTATCAGAAGTCCTATCATACCACCAATAATCCTAAATACCTGTGATAATATAATAAATGTACCTTTATCACATATTCTGGATATATTTCCAACATCCATTCCAATATTGCTCATAGTCTCAGAAAAATTGGTATTATTAAAATACTGTATTTTGAGTTTTTGAAGATGTTTAAAAGCCATTTTTGTAAGAGAATACTGAAAAATAGAGTTGACATAGGAATAATATTTTGTTTCTAGTAATCCAATGGTTTGCTCGAGCAAAGCAATGGCTAAGGTAATCAATGATACCTTAACTACAATGCTAAAATCCTTTACAAGTAATCCATTATCCATAACTTGCTTGCTTAATAATGGATAAAGCATGCTAATTCCAGTAGAAGTAAGTATACATATAAAAACAACACTGATCTTTTTAATATATGGCTTTAATAGTTTTAAAAGTCTTTTTATAATAACTCTGCTTTCGTTACTAATCAGTATCATCAATGTACTCTCCAAATTACCCTTACCAGCACTTTATAAATATTTTGTATAATATGGTATAGCAAAATGATCCAAGAATTAAACATTACCAAAGGATCATAAGATAGTAGCTTAGCCCAATAGGTCTATCTTATGGGCTTCTACATTTTTTTACTTTTTTATTATATCACTCGTATTATTCTTGTCAACCATTTATTTACTTTTTAACATTATAATTAATATTATAGGTTTTTTTATATTTTATTGAAAATTATAGCAAATTTAATTTCAGATTAATTATAATATATTTTAATTATTACTAGATATCTTCTTGGAATAACTTCAATGCTTAATATGCATACTACTATTCTGAAATATTATTCTTTTATTGAATTCAGATTCTGACACGACTCCCTCTCATTTTTAATATAATTTAAAATATTATTGAATGTATTAAACTTTCCTTCTATAATAAAGCTTTCAGAAATTTTTATGTTAAACTCTTTTTCTACATCAACAAATATGTACAGTAAATCTCTTGGAGCAAGCTTAATGTTTGAACCTAGTAAATAATCATTTTTTGCTTCCATTTTAGTAAAATCCAGTCCAAATCTATTAATAAAAATATTTTCAAGTTCTTTTTCAATATTTCTTTTACATGTTAGCACAATGCTACCTCCCCAAAAGTAATTTGAGAAATTTAAAATCCTTCATTATTATTATTCTATACTTACAGAAGAACTCAAAACACCTCATATGTCTTAACATTTTCAACCTAATTATTAAATTAATCGAAGCTTAACACTAATTTTTACAAAACGAATTTTTATAGTTCTATTTTGTTAAGAACATATATCGCAGATTTTATAACTACAAAAGTCTTCCTTATGTTATTACAAAGATACAACCAAACTGCATTGCCATATAAACATTAATGCCTTTTTGAAATACCAAGTTGCATTACAAGTTTGCTATATCAGCAATTATTTATTCTCCTAGAGACACAATATCAAATAAATATATCTCAAAACAGCGAACCAAACCATTCTACCCTGCACAAAATATCATATAGCAGGTACAATATCAGCATTTCCCGTTAGTTTTCTGATTACATTGGCTGAAAGAGTTTTTGCATCCTCCCTATTCAATATATTTGTAACAGGTATATTATTATTTTTGAAGTTTTGCTTTTTTAAATCAACTAATTCAGATTCTACAGTAAGATACTGCATAGACTTCAACATTTTCGAACCATTAAAGTCAAAAATATTGTTAGATAAATTGAAAAAGTCTGTCTCAAAGCCAAGTTTATAACGAATAGATAAAGAAATCTTCTCAAAATAAACTGGCAGATAGTCTCCGTATAGAGTACTAAATATAGCAATATCAGGTAATATAGCTTGAGAAATCTCATATGCAAAAATACCAAAGTTATTATTAAATTCTTTATTAAACGGCATTAACCCACCTGGAATGCCTATGACTATAATGTCTGGCTGTTCATCAAGTTCAATCTTTTTAATATAATTATTAAATAAAATTATTTTTTTCGTTTCTGATAAACATGTACTATACATAAAATCAGGAAATGAATGTATTCCTAGCATCTCACAATAGTGTCTTGACCCTACCTGTGAAACTTTATACCCTGCCTCTATAAGATTTTCACGAAGAGAGAGTTGTATTTCAAATTTTTGTGTTCTCTCAGCTGCCCCCAAAACAAAAACTACAGGTACAGTAATTTCCAAAAGACTATCTAAGTTGCTCATATCTGAACTCTTATTTAATCCTTTAAAAGGACTAAAGTATTTTAAATACTTACCTTTACTCATACACTTTTCATTTATCTCATTAAAAAATTCGTCTTCAAGATTTAAAGTACAAATGATATTTTTACCCTTATCTGCTGCTACTTGTATTTTAGAATAAACTAATTTTTTAATATCTAATTTGTTATATGACTCCATAAAAAGCACGGTATCTACTGAGTCAATCAATTCATTAAAATTACTATTCACATTTAAGCCAATATCTTCTCCACCATCTACATACCCTGCATCCTTTGAACTAAATCCCCATCCATTAGGAGATGCAAGCGCTGTAAGTTCGTATTGGCCCATTAAATTAATATGTCGGACAATAGGGCTAGATTGAATATCAAATGGATAAATTAATAGTTTCTCTTTACTGTTCATGTGCTTTCCCCCAAAAATAAATTCATTAAATGTACTAAATAGACACCATGTCTAAAACAGGAATATTATTCTCATCAAAGTTATGTCCTAATTCTCTTAATACACAATAATCCTTCAACTCGTTCTCCAGAGCTAATTTTACACCTGTGCATCCAGACAATTTCTTTTCTTTAGAGAGCCCTGTTATATTATCTGCTGAAACAGCACATAACTGACAACGCCTAAAAGCCCAACAATTTTTGCAGTTTTCTTTACTTAACTGGCCAATATTCATAATATTCCTAACTCTATCTATATCAAAGCCATAATCAACATGTCCTATTTTCATTACATCGGAAGTTTCGCTACACTTTTCACAAGGAAGCATATTTCCGTCAACATCAATAAATAATCTCTGTGCTCCTGCAATACATGGTCCACTCGGATGTGCCTTATCAGGCAACTCTTTTATTTTTTCCCAATCATCCTGCATTTTTGCCTTTAAAACATAATACTGACCTGAAACAAGTTTAGAAACATATTTTTCATCAAGCCTTTTAATTTTTGATAGATACATTTTAAAGGTCTCATATTGACGTTTTAAAACAAAATCCTCCTCAGGAATATTGGAATCTTTTATATAATTTTCATTAACATATGTTGACATCATAATTGTGTCGTTAAGAATTTCAGAGTTAAAAAAGAATTGGTTAATGCATTCAAAATCATTTTCAGTATCCATTACAATATTAATTAACATGTTTTTCATGTAATCAGGATATTTTAACTTTATCATTTCTATATTTTTGATGATTACATCAAAGGTACCTTTTCCATTAGCTGAAAATTTCCTGTTTTTATCATGTGCTTTTTTATCACCATCAAGACTTACAGTAAGAACCAAGTTATGCTTTACAAAGTAATCAACAATTTCTTCTGTGAGAAGCGTTCCATTTGTAGTCATAGTGAAACTGATGTTTTTACCTTCTGCCATTTCTTCTGCATATTCTATACACTTTCTAATCAGATCAAATTCAAGTAAAGGCTCTCCTCCATAAAATCCTAAATTTATACGTTCACTTTCAGTTGAATGATTTATCAAAAATTCAATAGCTTTTTTGGCAGTTTCAAAAGTCATAGTTTTATTTTCATGGATACGATTAAAGTATTTACCTGAATAAGCACAATAAGAACACCTTAGGTTACAATTTCTTGTTACCTGTAACGTAGCCATCCCAACTTTTCTGTCCAGATAATACTTTAATGTATCATTTACAGGATGAGATATCTCAGATACACGTTTATTTAATAAAAAGCCATTATTCCTTAAATAAATAATATCCTTATCCTGCTCAATATTCGCAAAGTCCTGTTTATCCTTTAATACTCCCCAAAGCTTTTCATATATTCTTCTGCCAATTTTCAAAATATAGTTTGTATTGACATCAAATAAATAATATCCTCCTGGTGTCTGAAATAGATGAATAAAAGGTTTATCTGAGTTCATAGTTCCTCCTTAAAGTCATTTGTGTTGAGATATATTCATCTATAGAGAAAGTTACTTGTTATTATATAGATATCATCCGTTGAAAAGTAAATCTTCTAACGGATGATATCTTATTCCACAAATCATTACTGCTAGTCAGTACTTTCAGTAGATTCACACTCTCATACTCAGCAATTACTATTGCTAATGCTTCTATGTATTCATTACTAATATTGGAGTTATTTTGAGTAATAATTGTTACTGTTGTACTCTGCAGTATAACCAGCAGTTACATGAGAGTGACATGGACCAGAGCAATTATAATAACATGTTGAGTAACAATTTGCTGCATATGCCTCTAAAGTTTCTGTTTCTGTAATCATTTTTTTACGTAACTTATTCATACAATAACCTCCTCTCAAATTATTTTCCATTTCAAATGTAAATCATGGCCATAATCACTTTAAATGGTTCTATATGAATTCTAAGTAACATTAATTGTTATTTAGAAAATCATTAGTGTATTTTTAATTTAGTAAAGTGTTTTGAAGCATATGAGATTTGTAAGAAAAGCGTTTTGTCTTAAACAAGTCTACTACTTGCTCAAATAAAATAAAGAACAATAGTAACTGAAAAAATTTGATTACAGTATCAAAATCCCTATTAATTAGTCCAAAGTACACCATTTGTTTATATTTATCCATTTGCCATAATAATCCTAAAATTTTTTAATTTATTTTATATTTCTTAATTTTTATACTAGTATTATAACTTTTGTTACAAATACTTTCAACCTTTTCCTTACATTTTTTTAAAATTTTAACATTTACATGTAATACAAACTCTATATATAGCATTAAAAATAGAATTGAAGCAATATTATTGCTTTAATTTTGCTCTATATCATTTGATAACATGTTTACAGTGTTGGTAATTTATCGTATCTGAAAAACACACTTCAGAAGCCCAAATGCATTATTGATTTCTTTCGATTTGCATTTAATAGCTAAACTCGTACACTGTCAATTATATCTACGTTTAGATTCTTACTCTATTCATTAAGGTATATAATGCATCTATCATCTATAGATTTGGCACATTGTTCAGCCGTTATTTCCCCTCCAATTACTTCTTTAAGTCATCCTTAACAATCCTTCTAATTCCAACAAATGTAAATTCACATTTATGCATATTAGCTATTGTACTCTTTAATTGATTAGAGAGTTTTTCAGGTATTGCTATTATTTCGAAAGGTCCTTTTTCACTGCTAAAAGTACCAAAACCTTTTGAGTTGTCAGAATAATATGATAATTCCTCTTCAAAGGCCGCATTATTTACAGTTGCATAGTGATTATAATTATAGTATTGTTTATAAAATTCTTCTGATAAAAGCTTCTTTATATACTCAAAAGCAGCTTTTTTATATTTACATTTAGAATTTATACCAAAAGCATCATATGGAATAGAATTTACAGCTTTTTTCGTTTTAAAAGCTGGTATTGGATACACCTCCATATCCTCACCCAAAAATTTCTTATTAAAATGAATTATTTAGACATAGTTCCTGTACGTTCCCATAGCCAAAAGCACCACTATTCTTCATTATTACTTTACCACTTTCTAACAAATCCGTCCTAGTAACATCAAAATTTTTTTGAAGCTCTGCAGGACATATAGCAGGATATATTTTTTCTTTATATACCTTTAGTAATTCAGTGAAATCTGCAGAATTGAAATTTGATTTTTTGCTGTTGATGTCATAAAACTTAACTTCGCTTCCCTGCACGAATTGATTAAAATATGGAGCAGCATCCAAATCTGATTCAAACAAATATATCTCTGTTCCTTTGTTTCTATCAATGAATTTGCTTGACACCTCTATCATGGTATCCCAGTTCCAATTATCCTTATCAATTTGTATACCATTTTTATATAAAACACTTTTAGTAGTGTAAAAAATCAACAAAGTATAATCAATAGGAAGTAAATATCTCTTTCCATCATAAATACTTATAGTTGAGAAAAATACTCTTCATCACTCATTCAAATAAAGCATTACCTTATCCTGAATAATCTTTGCAGTCTGTTCTGCGCTATACTTCCCATCAATAAAAGCTTTTACCTCACTGTCCATAATATTGTAGATTTGAGCATCTACAGTATCACATATGCTAATACTATCTATTTCCTTTAGCTGTGCTTCTACTTGCAGCTTTCTTTTTTCTCGGTCATAAATCTCCTCAACTGCTTGGTCACCTAGATTGCTTATAAAACAATTTACGTTATTTAAATAAGCCTTTGTATTAACCGGAATGTATGGAAAATCTCTTTTCATAATGCTGATACTTTGATACTCATCTGACAGTAATAATTTAATAAATTCATACGCTTCGTCCTTATGTATACATTTTGAATTAATAGCTAAAGACACCATAGGTTCTAGCAAAATGGTTTTCTTACTTGTATATTGAGGGAACAAATATAAATTGGTTTTTTGGTTAATAAAGTCCCTAAACCACATGGGGGAAGCTACACTGTTATCCATTATTAGGGCAGTACCATTCTCAAATTCAGGGCAGACTGTACTTATCTCAAGGAGATCCTCACTTCCTGTGTAACTAGCAGAAACATCTTTTGCTAATATCACTGTAGAATTTAGCTTTTTATAAATATTTATTAACTCTATAAATTCTGAAGAATCAAACTTCGCATCCTTCTTTACATAGTCAATAAAGTTTATTCCACTAATTTTAACTATATCGCTTAAAGCAAAATCCCAAGTTACAATAAACCCTTTTCCCTTATTTTTCTGCGTATACGAATATGCCTCATCTGCAAAGTTTGCTAGTGTCCAGTTAGGACCTTCCGTAGTAAAGCCATTCTCTTTTAATGTCCCTCCCTTTACAAAAAAAGTACTAAAGTCATACCCTAAAGGTATATAAAACCTTTTGCCGTTAAATACCCCGCTCTCCAGTACCTTTTGGTTATAATCTGAAAGCTTGAAGTCCTTATCTTTATCAATTAACTTATTCAAATCATAAAATATTCCTGAATTAACCATCTTATTAACTGCAACAAATAATCGAGGCTCAATTCTTAGTATGTCTGGTCCTTCACCTACAGCTAAACTGGTGATGTACTTATTTCTATATTCCTCATTAAAATTAATTAAATCATCATAACTAATGCGTACATTATCGTGAGTCTCATTAAATTCCGAAATTGCTGCAAGCAAATAATGTTCATTTTTCATAACATCTATTTTTATTTCTGCCTTTGATTCTTTAGCTTTGCTTTCATCACGTACAGCCTCTTCATTTGAACAAGATGTAATTGGCACAAATGCTATTATTAATAATAAAACGGCTATATAATTTTTTACTTTATAATTTATTATTTTCATTGCTGCATTCCTTTCTTTCAATTTTTCAATATTATCAGTGTTTTAGTTATAGGGGGCTCTCACATTTTATTCATTTAAACAAATTGATACTCGTCCATCAATAATTTTAGCTGTTTCTTCTGCGGTTCTGCTTCCCTTTATAAATTTGGGCAACTCAGTTTCAATTGATAAACAAGTCTTTAACGTCTAAATCACTCATTCAAATACAATGAAACCTTCTCATCAATTACTTTAGCTATCTGCTCAGCTGACTTTTTCCCGTTTAAATAGTCAGGAAGCTCTTTATTAATTATATCTAGCACACTTGCATCAAGAAATGAACAGCTATTTACAGTTTTAAAAAGTTCCTCAATCTGAGAATCTGGTCTTATAATTTTAACAAGCTCAAGCTGCTCTTTAAATGCGGCATTATTTACTGGCACATTCAATTTATCACTCATTTGATTTTCTTTTGATAATATGCCCTCTATATAATCAAAAGCTTCTTGTTTATATCTGCACTTAGAGGTAATGGCCAATATTCTGTCAACCCATGCATTAGTATCTCCTTTACCATCTAAAGTGGGATATGGCAAAATTATTGCATCCTCGCCAAACGCTTTATTATAGTCATTGAAGCCAAGGCTGTCTCCTACTCCAGTACAAAAACTAGATTGAAGCACACTCAGCATTTCCATTTTTTCAAATTCATTTTGACTTGTGTATTCTTCAATGGGACAAACAAGTGGAGCAATAGTTTTGTAAATTTTCAGCAGTTTAATAAATTCAGGTGTATTAAATTCTGATATTTTACGCTCGTAATTTACATAAGGTTTTGAATCAATTAATAAAACACTAAAATCAAAAGAAGGTGAAATGAAATATTTACTTGCTCCTGTTCCTTTTTTAAAATACTCCTTTTCAGCATTTATCAGTTCATCCCAGGTCCAGTTTATTGTATTTAGCTTAAAATCACCCAAAACTGCCTTATAGGTATAAAAATAGAAAAAAGTATAGTCAATGGGCATCATATACCTTTTCCCATTATAGGTACATGAATCCATTACTATTTGGTTGTAATCTTCAATTTTAAAGGATTTATCTTGAGCAATTAGTGGATTGAGGTCGCATAGAACTCCACTGTCAAATAATTTGCTAATAGGCGGCAATAAATACATAGGCATAAATAGAATATCTGCGCCTGTCCCAGCAGCAAGCTGTGCCTTAAATTTTAAAGCAAAGTCTTCAATTTCTGAATTCTGTATAGACTTTTCAATTACTTTAATATCATTATGTTCTTTCTTAAATTCATTTAATGCCCTATCATTAATAGACTTATCCTGCTCAAGATAATAGACCTCAAGAACATTGTCTGGAGCACTTATATGTTTAGGTGTCCCTCTTTTTTCACAACCAGTGTTTAGAATAAGCAATGTTACAACCAATACTAAATAAATATATTTTTTATACATGTAATTCCCATCCTCATTTGATTATACAATAAAGCTTCACCAGCATTGAATACCTTTAATAAGCAGCATTATCAAGAATTGTGTTCTCTCTTTGTCTTATATAGCTATTTCATATTATAACTATTCCGTTAAGATTTTATTGTTATTATTTGCAACATTTTGTATGTAATGTAATTATCAATTACTAACTCAACTCTAATACCACAAAATCTTTATGTGTTCAAGCAAATCGCTGTTTTGTTACCAAAGATTCCTTGTCAGTATTGTAGTATTTGTTTAGCCTTTTTCAAACTAATCAATGTTATTTGTTACCCGATACAAATCTAAATTATAGCTAGTGCGTACATGGTCACTCTCGAGTCTTTAATTAGTCATTGATTTAGTGACCTTTTCATCTCACCAACCATGATTTATTGAGATTGTGGTTAAAAACACTTAAAGCAAGCAGAAATATCTTTCCCCGCAACTGAAGTCTAAAAATGCCTATAACAACTCCCTCTCCTTAAAACTCATATATCTGTTGCCTGCTGTAATAATATGATCAACAACTGAAACTGATATAGGCTCAAGAGCTGCTTTTATTTTTTTTGTCAATTCAACATCTTCTTTCGAGGGATTTAGGCTTCCGCCAGGATGGTTGTGTGCAAGTATTACGCTGTTAGCTTGATGCCTCAGAACCAATTCAACTACCAATCTAGGATATACAGGCACTTCATTTAATGTGCCCTCATGCAGCAGGCAAGCATAATTTACCCTGTTCTGCGAATCCAAACAAATTACGTAAAACACTTCATATGTCCTTCCAGCAAATAAGGCTATTGCATATTCGCCTGCCTTGGTTGTGCTGCATAAAGAAGGCTTTTCTCCCCATTTACCTTTGAGGTATCTTCTTGATAATGAGGGTATCATTGAAATAAGAATAGCAGTATTTTCACTAACTCCACATCTTTTACATATATCCTTTGTATCAGCTTCAAACAAACCTGCCAAAGAACCATATTGGCTTATCATTTTATGCGCCAGTTCATTTGTATCCCTCATAGGTATACAGTAAAAAAGCAACAGTTCAAGCACTTGATAGTCCTCAAAGGCATCTATCCCCTCTGCTAAATATCTCTTTTTAAGTCTTTTTCGATGTCCTTCATGTAGTTTCTTTTCCATAGATTCCTCTTAACTTTAAATATTTTATATTTTTAAGTTTTAAACAAGATAAAACAAACTGAAACAAGCTTATTGCAATACTTTAGTGCATAAATATCTGTTCGCAAAGCGCTTATCAAATTTGTCAAAATTATATTTTAATCTCTCAAAATCTTTATAAGGTACTTGTAATCACTGAATGGTCAGACTTCTGTCAATTAGAATTGAATTTCTTTTAAATGTATTTCTTTACTTTCTTGAAAATAGGATATTTAAGTTATGATATAACTACTTGTCCTTAATAAAAAGTAGTAATTGTATGAATATAATAATAGCTATAACACTTGATACTGTAATGGATTATGCAGCATTTCTAAATGAGAAGTTTGAGTTAATTACTAATTGAACCTTTTGATTTGAATATTTGACGAGGAACAGACAAATACAAATAGTTTAAATTAGATATATTTTTAAAACTACTATTTTGTTCCTTAGACAATTATACCTTATATTTTTGTAAAATAAAAGGCCAAGTTAAAAGTATATTTATCAACAAAGTTGACAGTATATTTACCAACACGATATTAATTCCAGCACACTAATAACTATGTACGGGCAATGCTGAAAGACAGCTTAAGCATTGAGATAAACCATCACTAAATAATATATTTATCTAGGCAGCAAACATTTGATAATCCTCTCTCATCTATAAAATTCTAATTAGCGAAAGTTGATTTATTTTTATTATTTTGTAATGTTTGTCCCTATAAATCATATTAATAATAATGGGGGATGATTTTATGGAAATAATGAATCAGGAATATTTACATAATTTAGAATTAAAAACTGAGGTGCAAGTATCAGAGTATATGCTTGAACTTGCAAAAGCTAAGGCAAGAATTGATGCTGAACTATATTATAAGAACTCCATAGCACTTCGAAAATCCAATTCACATATTTCATTTATTTACTCTTTTCTTTTAGGAACAGTCGGAATTTGTATAGGTTTTTGGTTAAGCCATTTTACGAAATAATTTATGTAATATTTCTTGTTTTGTAACAACGCCTAGCACACTATAAACCATGGATGGTGATTGTGGAAAATATCTTAAAGCATTGATGGGCTCAAAATTCAAAAGTACACCATGCAAGCACTAACCATTTTTTAGAATTATATTGTTTGCAAATCATTAGTAATTCTAGTGCAGCTATAAATTATAATTGCTAAGTTTGAGTAAATTAATCAAGAGACAATTTCTACTTTAAAGAGAAAGAAACCAACTATAACAATCAAATGCTATAATTGGTTTCCATTCTTATAACTTAAAATTTATTAATGTGATTACTACTTTCATTTATACTGCTTTTTAGCCTCTTCCAAGAAGCTTGTATTACTTATTCTTAGCAGCAAAGCGCTGTATAGCTTTAACTATTTCAACAATCGGAATAACAGAAGCTGCTATAAGGACAGAATACATAAATTCTATGCTGCTTATGTGCTCAAATTTAAATGCATTTGCCAGAAAAGGTACGTAGATAACAAGCATTGTCATAATAAGACTGGCAATACCCGCTCCCCATAAAAACAAGTTCTGATTGTTAATCTTAAATATACTTCCTCTATGGCTGCGCATATTAAAGCTATGGAAAATTTCTGCAAAGCTTAATGTTAAGAACGCCATTGTTATACCATCGGCGCTCTGCGCTACTTCCCATACACCTGATTCAATACGATGTCCAACAAAATACGCAATAATTGTTAATGCTGCCACTAGTATTCCCTGATAAACTACATCCACACCAAGTCCATTAGCAAAAATCCCCTCTTTTGATGAACGAGGCTTTCTCTTCATAATATCAGCTTCGCCCTTCTCCATACCAAGAGCAAGAGCAGGGAAGGTATCAGTTATGAGATTAATCCATAGTAAATGTATAGGCTGTAAAATAACAAACCCACATAAGGTTGCAAAGAAAATACTTAATACCTCACTCATATTTGATCCTAATAAGAACTGTATTGTTTTTCTGATATTATCATAAATCCTTCTTCCCTCTTCAACAGCACCTACGATTGTTGCAAAATTATCATCTGCAAGTACCATATCTGCAACATTCTTCGTAACATCAGTTCCTGTTATTCCCATACCAACACCAATATCAGCACTCTTTATGCTTGGTGCATCATTAACTCCATCACCGGTCATTGCAGTAATGGCTCCTTTTTTCCTCCAAGCATTAACTATTCTTACCTTGTGTTCAGGCTGTACTCGTGCATAAACCCTATAATTACCAATTGTTTTTTCAAGTTCATCATCACTTATTCCATCTAACTGAGTACCTGTAATTGCCTGTGACTCATTTTCAAGAATACCAAGCTGCTTAGCAATTGCAATTGCCGTATCTCTATGGTCACCTGTAATCATTATCGCCGTAATACCTGCACTCTTACATTCAACAATGGCATCCTTTACTTCAGAACGAATTGGGTCAATCATACCTGTCAAACCTATAAAGGTCAAATCCTTTTCAAGTGTTTCCGGTTCAAATTCTGTTGGAGCCTTGTCATAACTTCTTTGGGCTACACTAAGTACACGAAGGGCATTGCTTGCCATGTTTTTATTTGCATTTTTTATTTCATTAATGGCAGCATCGTCAAGAGGCATTACTTTACCATCCTTAAGATAGGTTTTACAGCGCTTCAAAATTTCATCTGGCGCTCCTTTTGTGTACTGAACGATACCGTCTGAGGTTTTGTGAACTGTACTCATCATTTTACGCATACTGTCAAAGGGCGCTTCACCTATTCGAGGAGCATTTACTTTAAGCTGTGGCTTTGGAAGACCTTCATTATATGCAAAATTTACAAGAGCACATTCTGTAGGTTCACCAGTAGCTTCATTATTGCTGTCTAGTTCAGCATCAGAACATAATGCCATTGCCTTTGCTAATAGCTTTGTATCATCACCATAATGTTCAACAACTGTCATCTTATTTTGAGTTAGTGTACCTGTTTTATCACTGCATATAATCTCAGCACATCCTAAGGTTTCAACTGCCGTCAATCGTCTTATAATGGCATTACGTTTTGACATATTAGTAACACCAATTGATAACACAACAGTAACTACCATTGCAAGACCTTCTGGAATAGCTGCAACTGCAAGGCTTACCGCTATCATAAATGTATCTAAAACAACTTCACCACTTAAATTCCCCGAACGAATAAGGCTGAATGCAAAAATAAAAGCACATATTCCAATGACTAAATAGCTTAATACTTTACTTAGCTGAGAAAGCTTAATCTGAAGCGGTGTCTGACCCTGTTCAGCTTTTGTAATGGCATCTGCTATCTTACCCATCTCTGTATCCATACCTGTAGCTGTAATAACTGCTTTGCCACGGCCATATACAACAGTACTCCCCATATATGCCATATTCTTTCTGTCACCTAAAGCTACATCAACACCATCAAGTCCAAGCCTTTCAATCATTTTATTGACAGGAACACTTTCACCAGTGAGTGCTGACTCTTCTATTTTCATACTTGCATTTTCAATAATTCTTCCGTCTGCAGGAACTGCATCTCCTGCTTCCAAAAGAATAACATCGCCAACAACAATATCTTCACTTTTCACTATTGATATCTGACCATCACGGAGCACCTTACTAGTTGAGGCAGACATTTCCTGCAATGCCTCGATAGCCTTTTCGGCTTTACTTTCTTGATAAACTCCTAATACAGCATTAATGATTACAACTGACATAATAATTATTACATCAGTAAAACCTTCATTTGAATAAGCAGCAGTAAATCCTGAAACTACTGCAGCTGCTAGTAAAATAATTATCATTGGATCTTTTAGCTGCCCTAAAAACCGCTGCAAATAAGTAACCTTTTCACCCTCTTTCAACTTGTTCTTTCCATTCTCAGCAAGCCTTTTATCTGCCTCTGCCGAAGTCAAACCACCTTCATTACTTTTTACAGCTTTTAATACCTCTTCTTTTTCGCTGCAATAAAACTTCATTATACATTTCCCCCTTATATGTTGTTTTATTTAAATTAGCTTGCCCACATATGCACAAAAAAACTCATGCATAGAAGGCATTTGCCAATTCTACACATGAGTCTGGTCATTTAATCTAAAGCCAAGCGATTACGCCATGATGTTGACTTAAAACACATTATTTAATATGTGCTAACTACTCCCTCATGAGTTATTCAATTTTAGATTATGCTAACATGTTTTTCTATATATGTCAATACCAAAATATAAATAAGTTATCTTGCAATAAATAAAAGATTATTTTTTATTAATACCTGCATTTTATATGTAAAGGTATCCTGCTCTATATCTAAATAAAAAATATATATTACCTGCCTTCAGTAAAATAATTAGTATATTAATAAAAATCAAAACCACTTTATATATTATGTTTTATAGTATTAACTTTCCAACCTTAATTCATGTCAAGGACATATATTTATATCATACCATATATATTTTTTCATTAACTTAAGAACTAGAACTTGCATTAAAAAATGTATTTCTCATTTTGGGTATAACAAAGAAACTCATTTAATAAGAATCTAAATACTTGCTAGAATAGCCAAACTTTGATGTGTAAATATTGAGTAGTTTTTATAATTACTTTTTTCTCCATAAATAATTCATCATAATATTGTCAATCACATCGCTAATATTTTCGTTATTTTTTTTGTCCACTTTTTCCGAATATGTAAGTATATTTATAATTTCTGAGAGTACTCTTTCCATTTTTCTATCTATAATATTGTCTTTGTCTGTTGTATCGTATAGCATTTAAAACCTCCTGTGATTAACTGGATTTTTCTATAATCTATACCATGTGCAGAAAGGGTGGGAAGGGGGGAAATACATGAGCCCCACCCCTATATTAATGCATAACTACCTATTTAATATTGTACTAATGCCTTTTATATAAACTCATGTTTTCAGGAAATGAAGTTTATGAGACATACAACAGTCTATATTATACAGAGCATTATGTATCAAATTTGTAGAATTGAAATAGCCGAAGTGTACCAAAATTTTTGATAGTTTGTCGATAATTTTTATAAAATTGGTACACTTCGTACCATTATTATATAACTATATTAGAATTTCGTCAACTATTTTTTGGAATATTTTAGAATTATTTAGTATTATTTCAACTATATAATAAGTTATCATGCTGATTCCCAAAATTCTGAGAAAAATAACGAAATTATGTATTTTTAACACTATAAATTGCATGGGAAACAATAGTACATTTTCCTGTTAGTAAAAAGGATTGATTTAAATAACATCAGTCCTTATAATTATTTATTGAGGTGATTAAAAATGTCCGTCTTTTCAGAGAGGGTCAAGAAATTGCGTAAAGCCAAAAAGCAATCTCAAATCGAAGTTGGAAAGGCTTTAGGCAAAAGCAGAGAATCCATATCAAAATATGAGCTTGGCGAAAGAGAGCCAGACACCAATGTTATTGCTTTACTTGCAAAGCATTTTAATGTTTCTTCAGATTATATGCTTGGAATCACTGACGATTCCGAAATAGAAGCAGTTGATAATAGCAAATTTTTTGGTAGGAAACTATCTGCATTTGAAAGCTATCTGAAAAACGATAATTTTATCCCTTATTTGCAGTTAGCAGTAATAATGAAAGATTCGTAAGCGTCAAACCAATGGACACCTACACATGATAGTATTGGGATGATAAACTGAGCCCAAGGGGGTATGAGTATATGGGCTCAGTTAAACGAACTAATGAGGAATGGATTAAATTATATGAACAGCAACGCATGAGTGGTCAAACACTGAAAGCGTGGTGTGCAGAGAATAATATTAATCTTTCTACAATGTCAGATAAGATTAGTAGGTTAAAGAAAGCTGGTCTTCTTTCTGAGCAAAATTCTCGTCGGAATAGAAAAACAAAGGTTGAAACTAAATGGGCAGAAGTGACATCCTTAGCAACAGATACTGAAATACAAGTAGAAATTAACGGCTTTACAGTTATTGTACCTGTAGACTTTAATGAAGCGGCATTTATACGTGTCTGCAAGGTGTTGAAACTATGTTAAATACAAGAGACAAACGAATATATCTTGCCTGTGGATATACAGATATGCGTAAGTCAATAAACGGACTAGCGGCAATAGTCGAAGGTAGTTTTAGACTTGATCCGTTTGGTAGGGCGCTATTTGTATTTTGTAATCGTAATCGAGATAGATTAAAAATTTTAGAATGGGATGGGGATGGCTTTTGGCTGCACTTTAAGCGATTGGAAAAAGGGCATTTCAAATGGCCATTAGCAGGAGATGAGCAAACTATGATGCTTACATCTGAAGAAATGGAATACTTGTTAGGAAGTCCACGTCTCACACAAAAGTTAAAGCGACAGGAAATAAGAGCAAACACCGCTATATAAAAACAGAGTAAAACAGCTGAAACTATGGATTTTCATGGATTTTCATGATATAATAGGAACATGAAAAACGATGAAAAAATTACAATTTCAAAATCTGAATACATATCAATGAAAGAACAAATTGCAGAGCTTTCAAAGAAAGTAGACTGGTTTATGGAACAGGTGCGCCTTGCAAAACATCATCAATTTGGTGCTTCCAGTGAAAAAAGCCAATACGACCAAATCAACCTATTTAATGAAGCTGAAGCAACTGCAGATGAAGCAAAGGCAGAGCCAGAGCTTGTAGAAATAGAACGCCATTACCGCAAAAAAGCAAAAGAAAATGCCGATAGACTTCCACCGGATTTGCCTGTGGAAGTGGTTGAGCATACTCTTCCGAAGGATAAACAAAAATGTCCAGAATGTGGCGAGGCTCTACATATTATGGGTAAGGATGTCCGACGTGAATTAAAGCTGATACCTGCAAAAGCAGTTATTGTAGAACATGTTAGGTATACATATGCTTGCCGAGATTGTGAAAAAAATGCTTGTGGGGTTCCAATCCTTAAAGCACCTGTAGACAATCCCGTTATTAAGGGCAGTTTTGCATCACCAGAAGCTGTAGCACAAATAATGACACAAAAGTTTGTTATGGGAGCACCTCTGTACCGACAAGAGCAGGATTTTCGTAGAAATGGAATATATTTATCACGGCAAACCATGTCAAACTGGCTGCTCAAATGTTCCGAGGATTGGCTGGAGCCAGTATATAACGCATTACGAGAAATACTCTGTACACGCGAAGTACTTCACGCTGATGAGACTACGCTTCAAGTACTACACGAACCTGAAAAGACAGCTCAAAACAAGAGTTATATGTGGATGTATAGGACAAGTGGTGAAGAACAGCATCCTATTGTGTTATATGAATACCAACCAGATAGACGAGCCAAGCATCCTGCAGAATTCCTCAAAGGTTTCCGCGGATATCTTCATGCCGATGGATACAAAGGATATCACAATTTGCCTGAGGGAATTACAGTTGTGGGATGTTGGGCACACGCAAGACGCAAATGGGACGAAGCACTCAAAGTCCTTCCAACAAAAGATAGGGAAAACTCTGCAGCCCTCCAAGGTAAGAGGTACTGCGATGGACTGTTTGATATTGAGTGCAGTTTACAAAAATTAAACTCGAATGAGCGCTTTCAAAAACGTCAGGAACTGGCAAAGCCTTTGATTGACGAATTTTTTGCGTGGCTAAAATCTTTAAATCCTGCACCCAAAACCAGTTTGGGACAGGCAGTTCATTATATGATTAAACAACGTAGATATCTGGAGCGTTATCTTCTTGACGGCAGACTAGAAATTAGCAACAACCGTGCTGAGCGTTCCATCAAGCCGTTTGTGATAGACAGAAAAAACTTCCTTTTTGCAAATACACCTCGTGGGGCCAAGGCAAGTGCTGTAATTTTCAGTATCATAGAGACCGCAAAAGAGAACGGCTTAAATCCTTATGCTTATCTTGTGTATATTTTCAAAAATGCTCCCAATTGGGATATTCACAATAATATTAATGCACTTGAACTTTTACTTCCATCTAACGTGCCAGAATCATGTAATAGTGCTGCTCGATAGGTTTTGTCAAGGTGCTTTTCTATTTGACGCTTACAAAGATTCCAATATTGAAACAGATAAATTCGAAAAACTTATACGCAAGTATATTGAACAAGAAAAACAGCAAAAACACCCATAAAATTAGGTGTTTTGCTGTTCCTTTTATTTTTAATCAATAAAACTTTTGAGATTAAAGTTTGTTACGTGATGCCAAATGCTTTGGAGCCTTTGGCTGATAAAATGTCGAACTGCTTGCAGAGCAAATACCAGAAAGCGCAAGCTGTGTAATAATTATTGACAAAGGTGCAAGTAACAGCTTAATTTTTGACTTCATATTCTCAATCCCCTTTATATTAAATTTTACCCATTAAGGTCATCTATAAGTTTAACTGCCTCATCCACTTGATTATTTACCAATAAGGTACGTATTTCATCAAAAGCAAATTTTACATCATCCTCAAAATCATTATATTTATTATAGGATTTTATAACTAAACCGCCTATCACTGTATATATTAGTTTTAAAATTAATACATTAAGCACTAATACTATTACAAACATTGCAACAGAAAATACTATCTGATATACGAACTGTAGATTATCAAAAATGGATACAAATACAAAATATAATAATTGTTCGCCAAACACCAACAATAAAAATGATACTAGAAACAATTTGTGAAACTTTTTACTTATACGTGTAACAAGTAAAATATCATGCTTCCATAAGAATACTGCAACTAGCATCTGAATAATTCTCTGTGGTGCAGAAAGAGGTACATACCAATAATATGCATTTTGAAAATTTTCCATCCCTTGAAACCCGTATGTAATCACATATGGTGTATACAGAACTTCTGTGGTAGTAATTATCATAAAAAAAAATGCTGTTCCAAACAAAGCATATACCAACTTCATCCTGTATATAATCATTATTATTATTGTATATGCAATAATATGCAATGTCATACTTGTTATAATGTTAGGAGATATAGGCCGGATAATACATGAAGAAAGAAGCATTAAAAATAAGGTAGATAAAAAACTGATAGCATTATTTCTATTTAATTTTAATTTACCTTTTTGTCCTGTAATAAGCAAGGCTATTATTAAATTTAAAAATGCTTCAGGTAATGATACAAAAAACAATATGTATAAATTCATTACCATCAAAAATCACCCTCTATATATTAGTTTTAATTTTAGTATATGATATAAAATTTACAAAGTCAATTGCAAAAGGCAAAAAAAGTCAATTTGTATTAACTAAACACCTATAATAACAATCACAAGCACTTTTAAAACTATAATAATATATAAATTCCACGTCTGAAATCAACTTGTTTTACGTTCTAATGCCAGTCTATGCTCAATCTTTTCAAAAAAGCTGTGTCCTACAGGTGTAATCCCAAATATCTCAAGCATAACACTAAAGCATAATGCAAGAGTATACATTTTCATTTCGTACATTGTTAAAACAAAGACCAATATCAGCCATATAATCATGTAAATTATTGATAGAATCTTGAATCTCCGTCTTTCCATTAAATCAGTAATTAATCTATTTGGGCTGTCTTTTGGGGCATATTTAATCAATAAATATATTCCTGTAATAAACGTCAATGTGATTAATACTACTATATCTCTAACACTCCAATATTGATGAGTGTATTGGGCAAGCGAGGCTGCTGCAATAAATAACCCTATTGTAACCACAAGACACTTGCCATAGGTTTTCATATGGAAGCCCCCAGCCACCTTCCTCAGCAATGTAAAGGATATTGATATTATAAGTGCAGGAATCAATACTCCAAAAACAATGGAAGCAGCTATTAATGAAATAATCTTAACAGCACTGCCAATAGCTATCTGAAACCCATAATAATATACAGCTTTCTTTTGGTGATCCTCTTCTAGCATATGCGATAGATATTTCGCACATGAGTATGACCATTTTCGTACAAACCTCACATTAACCTCCACGCCTACTTTGGTGCAAAAACTTATATAAAACTAATATTCATCTATAACTGAATAACTTTTATTTATTTCAGTTATAGATGAATATTTATTTTACTTAATATAGACAAAAATATATTATTTGCTTGAAATAAAGCTTAGATAAAAAACAGATTCATTCCAACAATAGGCCGAAAAGAGCATTATTACTAAGTAATTCACTTATTTCCACACCACTTGCTATAGTTTTAAAATTGTAGACTACATCAGGCTTTTATATCAGTGTGCGGGATAATAATTTTATATACTTCAAGACAACCCATCAATTCTTTGCATCATATCATCACTAAGCCTTTTTACATAATAGTCAGGGCTTGTAAATTTAATACCTTTTATATGATTTTCCAATACTTTTAAGGTTGCTTTAAAAGCAATAGTAACATCTATATGGGGACTTACAAAAACATAACCGCTCCACTTATTAGAATTAAATGCCTGCGCCCAATTTTTTGTATACGACAGCATATCTGTAGGAGTTTGCTCTTGAGAATTTCTATAAATTATCGGTGTTGCAAAAATCATCTGTTCATCAATTGATTTTGGCACTACGACATGTATATCAAATAAACTTATTCCTGATACTGGAAATTGGCAATTTAATTTTTTATACAAATCCAGTATGCATTCATATATGTCCTTCCTTATCCACTCCGTGTACTCCTTGTAGTTCTTTTTACTAAAATTAGCAATAAAACTCTTATATTGTGCTATATAATTTTTCTGTATATCAGTAAACTCAAACAAATCTGTAGCAAAATTTAAAAGTATTTCTGCCTTTTTATTTCTGTCTTGTTCACTTTCCAATTCATTTATACATTTTTCTATGTACTCTTTTTCATATTCTTGTTTTTGGATTTCAGTACAATCGGGCTCCAATACTCTACTATTTATTTCAAAGCATCTCTTTGGTAAATATCTGTTCTTGACTCTTCTTACAAAAAAACCCAAATCATGAGTACAGTTATACTTATTGAAAGGTATTCTGCTATCCTCAACCAGTGCTTCAATAGTTTTATCTGTATACCATAAAAAATCACATGGATGTTTTACAATATTTAATTCCATTAATGCAAGAGCTATATCTTTAGCCATAACTTCTGTTGCTAAAACCTTCTGATGGTGGTAAATATAGTTGTTAAGCATTAATTTACTAAATGTTATTTCTTCTACAGCTGTTATTCCAGCAATATCAACTACTAATTGATACTCATTTGTATTTTCTGGTTCTCTGATTGTAATTTTATATAACAAACGTTCTATATCAAAAGTTAGAGGTAAGCCTGATGTATAGCTATCTCTCTTTATGTAATCTAATTTATCAGCATCAATATCACCATTAATAATTCTAGTCAGAAACGAATACTTTTTTCCATGCTTGCCTTCAGATCTTCGTCCATAATTGGGCACTCCAATTATCATATTCCCAATTCTAACCATTAAGTCATTAATTGTACCTGATGCAGATATGTATTGACTATTTAGTATACTGTTATGCGTTAAAAATGCTTTAAATGCATCTGTATTAATAATTATGTACGAAAAAATCTCATGAGGCTTAGGTTTTACTCCGAACTTTTTATTAAAGTATTTTTGTAGCATAATAAATTCAGGAAGTGTACCGTAAAATGCTTCTGATAGGTGTGAATAAAAGCAATGGCCAATATCATGTAATAAGGCTGCCAGCCTCACATCCATTACTTCATAATCTGATATATTAATAAACCCTAATTTTTGGTTTCTAAGACTTTCAATCATTCGAGATGCTATTGCCACTACTCCAAGTGAATGTTCAAACCTAGAATGTCTTGCAGCTGGATATGTAAATACCCCTAAACCGACTTGATATATATCCCGTAACCTTTGGAATAAAGGAGTATCTATTATTGCAATTTCCCAACTATTAAACTTAACGCAACCCCATATTGGATCATTTATCACCTTATCTTCAGAGAACTGATGATAATCAGTCCCTGCATGAACACTCAAATACTCTTTAACAATATCATTAATTCTTTCCAAGAAAGAAGAGTAAATATTTTCATCAACATTTGCTTCTATTTTTGTAACCACACAATACACCGCCACTCATTTGTCTATTTACAGTTTATTTCTTTTATAAATACTTCTGTAAACTCCTCTATTTCAGCACGATATTCCTCAGGGCAATCTTGAATCATTTCATTTGCTGATTCTTTGTGCATTTTTAGTATTATTCTTTCATACCTAGGATTTGCCTTGCTTATCGCACCTAAAATCTGAAGCATAGAAATTCCTTCTTCTAAATCATGGGAACATACTGTTCCACAATTATCAATTATATCAATATCAATAAACAAATCGATAAATCGTTCTCTATATTTTCCTACCACAGAAAATAATTTACTACTAGATACAACGTTAATATTTTTAGTTTTTAAAATAGAAAAAAAAGTGCTAAGAAAATCTATTGCAGAAAAAACCTTAACACTATTATTTTCAACTATTGAATGCATAAGATTATGCTCCTTTTAAATATTTACTAAAATAGATACTCAAATAACACTTAGATAGTATTCCTCATATAATAACATTAAAATCATATTCATATTTATAATAGAATATGATTATTATTGACACTCATATAATATATAATTCACTACAGCATCCAAAATACAGTCTTATATGGTATCATAAAGCAAACACAATGTCAATATACTTTTAATTATAATGGTAAATATTGATAATGTCAACAAAATTAGTTTAAACACTACATCTTTCATATAGTTACTATTGTCTAATATCAGTTTGTTAGTATCGGATAATCAAATCTTTTTAACTGAGAGTTATTAGCTTTTATCTTTATCTTTTGTACTTATTAATCAACTCAATAAATCTAAGTTCATTGATGTATTTCTTATATACTTAATCCTCTTCAACAAACTCCCATACAGGACAGTCATTTTTAAGAGCCATACAATAACACTAAATAAACCTAAAACAGATATAAAAATACCTAAAAAAGTAAGCCAAAAGTTTACACGATTAATAGTGTGCTCTGCCGTAGCAATAAGATTGCCTTCTTTATCCTCTAAAGACTTAATGATATCCTCTTTTCTTATACTCTCCTTATTTATATTATCTAGTAATATTCTAAGTTCTTTATTCTCTTTACTCAGTTGCTCATTTCGCTCAGACAACTCATTTATTTTACTAGAATAATCAAAATTTTCTGCAAATGTTACCATTGGAAAAGAACCAGCTACAAAAATAATCATAATTAATACAATCAAAAAGGTTAAAAATCGTTTATCCACAGTACTGTCTCCTATGTAGGAATTATACTTATGTAATTTCCACATAATATTACAATTTCCTTCCTAATTTTATAAAAACAGTAAACTTATTTTATCATAGGATTTTTAACACACTTTACACTTTTGTAATTTAAATAACCACCCACAGTACTTTTTTGAGTTTTAGAACTTAATATAATATATATCTTTTACAAATTAGTACTCCAACCTTGGCAATTAAGATAATCTCAAACCACTTTTATTAAAAGTGTATTTAGCCATATCAATCCCCACTGGTTACTACTATATTTGATATTTTATATACAATAAAAAACCGACCCACTATTGTTATTGATATGTACCCCCTTTGCTGGATTTGCTCAGTAAAGGGAGTACATATCATTTATAACTGTTGGAGGTCTCTTCATAACTTCATTCTCTCGGTTAAAGAATATTAGATTTTTATTAAAACTATTAGCTATAAATAAACACTATCTCATTGAGCAGATATTAGCCTGCGAAATATATATCATAACATCATAGAAGTTTCTTTTACTCCTAGTAACACTACTGCCTATTCTATTTTTCCCGTATCATATGAGAGATTAATATACTGTTTCATTTAAATTTGACATATAACATTTCTTCTCATTTAAGCTTTCAGTTAGTATCCTTTTATGCCGCTAAACCACCATAATTACATTTGACGATAAATGGATATATATCCATCTTCCTTTATAATATTATTAATCTTAGAAAAAGTGGCATTACCAAAAGCTCCGTCCTCTTTAATGATGATAGGAGATATTGTAGAAGAGTAGTCTTTAACTTTAAACGTAATATAAGCAAAAACACCATCCTCGTCAATCAATTCATCGCCTATGGTATTATCAAGGTATACAAAACTGATTACGCCCTTAGAATTATCAACCCTACTGGAAAAGTTTACTGCTAGATTTTTAACTATTGAGCCTGCCTGTACTGATACCGCTTCAACTATAGAAGGGTCATAGCTTATATAAAAATTACATGTTCCAATATCTCCCACGTTAGCAACATTTGTAAATGTAATTGGTATACTAACCATATTACCTAGGCTAGCTTTTGCTGTTCCTACTGTTACTTCAAGAGGAAGTTCTACGCTTGAATCAATAACTTTTACACTCAAAATTGGATTGTTTGTTACACCAAAATCAAGGATAAGTCTCGTTGTACCACACTCAAGATTGTTTATATAGCTTGCAAGTAATGTTAATGTATTTCCAGATACCGTGTAGTCAGTTCCCTCTGTCAATCCTATAATTCCATTAAAAGGATTTCCATTTGGAGTGAGCTCTACAACTATGTTTGATAAATCATTTTTATCTACTATATTATAATTAGGATTTATTGTTGGTGTTCCTGCACTAACTTCTATTACTAACACAGGATTTTTATCATCAAGACCAAAGTCAAAAATCAGTCTATTTTTACCAGGTTCAAGTCTGTTAAGATAACTACTATGTAGTGTTAAAGTATTCAATGACACTGAATAATCATAGCCTACTTTCAAGCCATAAATACCAATAAATTTATTCCCATTTGGAGTAAGTTCTATTAATGTGCTTATTGAAGTGCCTAATTTAAAATATATAACTGAAGGATTTATTTTAGCCTCAGAAAGAGAAGTACGATAAATAGTAACGCTGCCATTTCCCGAACTTACAGGCATTTGATTTACGTTGGAATCTACAAACGCTCCAATATCCATAATTGTAACAGGCGTTGAAATTTTTGCTTCAGCAGGAGTCTTGAGTTTAAAATTGATATTTGCAAATACACCATCTTGGTTAATTAATTCACTTCCTGATGTATAATCAACAAATAAAAATCTGATAGCTCCACTAGTTGTACTAATATTAGTACCAAAATTCACTTCTGAATTTGTTACTATAGGACCTGGTTCAACAGATACTACTTCTAGTAAGTTAGTATCATAACCTACTCTAAAATCACAACTCGCTATATTGCCTAAATTAGCAACATTATTGAAGCTAATAGGAACTTTTACCATTTCACCTTCTTTTCCAGTTATTTCTCCAATTGATAAATTAAGGCTTAGATTGTCTTCTATGACAACACTGCCATTGTTGAAATTAACATTTACTATCTTTTCATACTTTCCATCTCCAAATACCCCACCCTCTTTAAATGTTATAGGTGTTTTGTTATTTACAGATTCTAATATCTTAAATGTAATGTTTGCTAATATTCCATCAGTTGTAATAAGTTCATCACCTATTGTATTATCTAAAAATAGCATTCTAATTGTGCCAGTACTAGAATCAATTTTTGTGCTATAGTTCACATCAGGATTAATAATAATGTCACCCGGGGTCACTGATACTGCTTCTAAAATAGTATTATCATACTTAACATCAAATAAAAAGGTTCCCACATTTCCTGCATCCTTCACATTTGAAAGTGTCACCGCCACTGTTACCATATCATTTTTATTACCAGTTGCAGTCCCAATTCTCACATTCAAAAACTTATGTGGGCTTGTTTTGGTTTCTAATATTAAGACAGGATTTTTTGCTACACCAAAATCAAAGGTAAGTACCTTTGTCCCCAATACCAGTGTTTTTAGATAACTCTTAAGAATAGTTACGGTATTTCCTGATACTGTATAGTCAATTCCCTTTGTTAGTCCAGTTATGCCTCTAAAAGTATGTCCATTTGGTGTAATAGTTACAGGTATGTCTGTTACGCTATACATATCAAATGAGACTGAAGTTGGGTTAATTTTAGGGAATAATTCTATCGCCGTTATGTCAATATTTCCTGGGGTTAGATTTACATAAGGTATTACGTTTATAGAGCCATCTGCAAAAGCAAATTTATCATCAAATTTCACAGTAGTTGTTCCGCTCAATAACGTTTTAAATTGAATATTTGCTAAAACCCCATTAGAAGTAATCAACTCATCACCTAGGGTATTATCAAGAAATACAAAACTGATTGTCCCCTTATCGGTATTGATGTTTGTAGAAAAGTTAACATTAGGATTTTTTATTATTTCTCCAGCAGTCACAGACACTGCCTCTAAAAATGCTTTGTCATATTTTATATAAAAGTTAAAGGTTCCTACATTTCCACAATACTCTATACCTGTAAGCGTAACCGGTACATTTATTATACTGTCTGGCTCACCTATGACATTTTCTATTTTTAAAGTAAGAGGATGATCGTGTCCGGGCATAACTGTTATTGCTAATACAGGATTTATTGTTAAACCAAAGTCAAAGGTAAGCTGTATAGTTCCTGTTGGAAGTTTGTTGAGATAGTCCTTTGATATTGTTAACTTATCACCTGATATTGTATAGTCTATTTCAGGTACTAAACCCATAATACCTTTGAATGTATTGCCATTAGGTGTTATTGATACTACTACGTCGAGAGAAGTATCTTTTTCAAATTTTATATATGAAGGTGAAATTGTGGGCAATATTTCAGGACTTTTTATAGTAATGCTTCCGTTGATTGTATTTGCCATTAATTCAAGTACACCAATAGGGTCAGTATATGGTTTCTTAACGAATTCCAATGGTGTTGTCTTTGCTGTCGCAGTGGTCTTTATTTTGAAGGTCACTAGAGCAAACTCACCATCTGATTCAATCATCTCATCACCTATAGTGCTATCTAGGTATATAAAATTAATTTCACCCTTGTTTGAATTAATTGTGCTGAAAAAATTATTTTGCGAATTTTTAATTATAGAGCCTGGTGCTACTGATACTGCTTCTAATAAAGTATTATCATAACCTATGTAAAAATTACAAATTCCCACATTACCTGCTTTTGCTACATTTTCAAATGTAATAGGTACTGTTACTGTATCACCTGGTGAACCCACAGCCGTTCCAATTTTTGCATCAAAAGGAAGATTAGGTGTGGTATCTTTAATTGTTAATGTTAATTCGGGATTATTTGTTACGCCAAAATCAAAGGTAAGCTTCATATTTCCAATTGGTAAGCTGTTAAGATATTCTTCTTTTAGAGTAACAATGTTTCCTGATAATGAGTATTCTTCTCCCTCTGTCAGTCCAACTATTCCTTTAAATGAATTCCCAAATGGTAATAGAGTTATTGTTACATCTGAAGATGTATACTTGTCATATGTAAAAACTGTAGGTGTTATTGTTGAAGTACTGATATTAGTTACACCGCCATATATGAGAACTCCTTTCATATAAGCGGAAATTTTATCGTTGTCACCATATGTACTTAAAGTCATAAATGAATAGTCATTTGACATATCATAATTTGTCCAGTCATTTCTTGCCACTCTGGTTTGGATTTCAATATAGCCTCCCGCTGAAAGAATTCCAGCATCATCTTTGAAACCTACTTCAAAATATGAATCGGCTTTTGAAACAGCAGGGCTTAATTTACCAAATGTACCTGTTACCTTATCAGTAACACCAGTGTACGTCCACCCATTTAACATACCTGCATGATCACAATAGAAATTCTGTGGCGTATCAAAATCTGCAGTGTAATAATATCTTAATTTCAAATCTGCTAAGTCTATACTTGAACTTCCGTTATTAATCACCTTAAAATTAGCATTTATCGTATTACTTGATGTTGATGCATTTCCATTATTATTAAACAATATTTGTAAATCACCTGCTGCTTGTGCATACAATCTTGGAGTAAAAACAGATAATGCCATTAATAGTGCTATTAAGCAAAATATCTTCTTTTTTAACATTACTAAAACCTCCTAATAGTTATTTTGTCTGGTAATACCACTTTCTTTATTTGATTTCAGTTTCATTAATCACCCCCTCATTTTTTGAATTTAATACCTGCTTAACTTCATGTATAGGGTGTGCACAGCCAAAAAACCGACCTCCAATTGTTAATTATTTGATATGTACCCCCTTTGCTGGTTTTTCCCAGTAAAGGGGGTTTATATAATTAATCTAACTGTTGGAGGTCTTCTCATAACTTCACGCTCGCGGTCATTATTTATAGAATTTAACATTACCTCTCATTTAAGTTTTCAGCTGATATTCTTTAATGCCGCTAAGCAACTATTATTACATTTAATTAATTATTATTAATCCATCTTCTCTTATAACATTATTAATCTTAGAAAAAACAGCATCACCAAAAGCTCCGCCCTCTTCAAGGATGATAGGTACTGTTGTACCATGACCGCCTATAATCTTAAACGTTACACTTGCAAAAATACCATCCTCTTTAATCAATTCATCACCTATGGTATTATCAAGGAATACAAAACTGATTTTCCCCTTAGCAGCATCAACTCTACTAGAAAAGTTAATGGCTGAAGATTTAACTATTGGACCTGCATTTACTGATACCACTTCTACCTTAGAAGGGTCATATACTAAATAGAAATTGCATGTTCCAATATTGCCTGCATTAACAACCTTTGTAAAGATTATTGGTATAGTAACTGTTTGACCTATATAACCTTGTGCCATTCCTGCGCTTACTTTAAGAGGAAGATCTAAGCCTGAATCAATTACATTTAAATTCAAATTTGAATTGTTTGCTATACCAAAATCAAATATAAGTGTCTTTAAACCTAATTGCAGCGTATCAATATAACTTTTAAGTATCGTTACTGTATTTCCCGATACTGTATAGTCAACACCCTCTGTTAACCCTACAATTCCTTTAAAAGTATTTCCATTTGGAGTAATATTCACAAATAAGCTTGTAAAATTATATTTATCTACTGTAGCAAGATTAGGACTTATAGATGGTATTCCTGGCTTAACATTTATATTAAATACAGGATTATTGACACCAATGCCAAAATCAAAAGTCAATTCTTTTGTTCCAATTTCAAGGCTATCCACATAACTCTTAAGTATTGTTACTTTATTTCCAGCTACTGTGTAGTCAATTCCCTTTGTTAACCCCACAATTCCTTTAAAAGTGTTTCCATTTGGAGTAATATTGACACTTATGTCTGTAAAAGCATTTATATACATATTCTTATTAGTAGGAGATATCGATGGTGTTCCTTTTTTTATTTCTATCTCAAGCACAGGATCTTTATCACTGTAGACAAAATCAAAAGTTAATTCCTTTATTCCAACATTTAGACTGTTTAAGTAATCCTTTGATATTGTTACAGTATTTCCTGATACTATATAATCAGTACCATACAACAAAAGTGGAATTCCAAAGAAGTCATCTCCATTTGGAATAAGAGTTATTTGTAAGTTATCGGTACTGCCTAATACAAAAGATGCAGTTGAAGGATTAATTTTATACTCAGGACTAGTAGTGCGTATTACAGTAACACTTCCACTTATTTTATTTATTGGCATCATGTTAAGATTTGGACCACCAATAGTTCCGATTTCCTGAATTGTAACAGGCGTTGTAATTTTAGGTTCAGAAGGATTCTTGAGCTTAAAGTTAATATTTGCAAACACACCATCTGTGTTAATCAATTCACTTCCTGCTGTGTTATCAAGAAACAAGAAGCTAATAACTCCATCTGTTGTATTAATATAACTATTGAAATTATCATTTGCATTTGTAACTATAGAACCAGGCTCTACTGATATTGCTTCTAACAAATTAGCATCATAAGCCACTTTGAAATCACAAAACTCTATATTACCTAATTGTGCTACATTTTCAAAGCTAATAGGCACTGATACTACTTCACCCTCATTACCAGTTACGTCTCCAATTGATATCTTGAGTTTGCTGGTATTATCTATAGTAACGCTTCCATTGGTAAAAGTAATGGAGTTTATTTTTGCCATATTTTCATTTCCAAAAGCTCCACCTTGTCTAAATACTAAAGGTGCTGTTGTTCCTGAAGTTCCCAATATCTTAAATGTTATATTAGCTAATACTCCATCGGTTGTGATAATTTCATCGCCTATAGTATAATCTAAAAATACAAATGATATAAAACCATTATTAGCATTAATTAATGAAGAGAAGTTTGTAATAGGGTTTGTAATAATATCACCCGGTTCTACTGACACTGCTTTTAAAAGATTCTTATCATAGTCCACATAGAAGTTAAAGGTTCCAACATTATTAACATCCTTCACATGTGAAAGTGTGATTGGTACTGTTACAATATCACCCTCAATACCTGTTACATTTCCGACTTTCACATCTAGCGGGAACCGTTCCCCTATTACTGGATATATTGTTAAAACAGGATTGACTTGCATACCAAAATCAAAGGTAAGTTCCTTTGTTTCCAACGACAGTTTAGCCAAATAATTTGTTAGTATTGTTACACTATTACCTGATACGGTATAGTCAGTACCCTCTGTTAATCCAATAATTCCATAAAAGGTATTTCCATTTGGAGCAATATTTATATCTAAGTTTGTAAGATCATCTATAAATACATACCTATAATTAGGATATATAGCTGGTGTTCCTGCATTAACTGTTATTTCTAAAACAGGATTTTTCTCACCAATGCCAAAATCAAAAGTTAGTTTGAATATTCCCACTTCAAGACTTCTCAGATAGCTATCACGTATTGTTACAGTATTTCCTGACACAGTATAATCAGTTCCCTGCCTCAATCCAGAAATGCCATTGAAAGTATTACCGTTTGGAGTAAGAGTTATTTTAAGGCTATCTGTACTGCCTATTACAAAAGATGTATTTGAAGGGTTTATTTGAGACTCAACAACAGTTGTGCGTATGATAGTAACACTGCCATTTGTTTTATTTATTGCAATTTGATTAAGATTTAGTCCAGTAAAATCTCCAATTTCTTTAATTTCTACTGGTGTTATGACTTCAGCTGCAGAAGGAGTCTTTAACCTAAAGTTAATATTAGCAAATACTCCATCTTCGCTAATGGATTGGCTATCTTCTGTTGAATTAATGAATAAGCTGATAACTCCACTAGCTGCACTGATATCAGCTGTAAAGTCAACTCCTGCATTAGTAACTATAGAGCCTGGCTCTACTGAAACTGCTTCTAGCAAATTAGAATCATAACCCACTTTAAAATCACAAGCCATGACATTATTCATTTCAGTTACATTATCAAAGCTAATAGGTACACTTACTATTTCACCCTCTTGTCCAGTTACCTTTCCAGCTGATACATTAAGTATAATAGTTTTATATATCATAATACTTCCATTGTGAAAGTCAATATCTCTTATTTTAGCAAAATTCCAATCTCCAAAAACTCCACCATCATTAAATACTATCGGAATTGAGGTACCTACAGCTTTTAACACCTTAAATGTCATGTTCATTATTATACCATCGGATAAAATAAGTTCATCTCCGATTGTATTATCTAGAAATACAGCTGAGATTTTACCAGTATTTGAATCAATTCTGCTAGAAAAGTTTACATTGGGATTTATAATAACATTACCTGGTTCAACAGATACTGCTTCAAGTAAAGTTTTGTCATATCCCACGTAGATGTTAAAGGTTCCTACTCCTCCTACATTTCTAACACCTGAAATAGTAATAGGAACAGTTACAATGTCTCCTGGCGCACCATAAACAGTTCCAATTCCTACAGTTGTAGGACAAGCTAACATCTCAGTAGTTAGTTTCAAAGTAGGATTTACTTCCAAACCAAAATCAAAGGTAAGCATCTTTGTACCTGTTGGTAATTTATTAAGATAACTTTTAAGTAATGTTACTGTATCTCCTGATACTATATAGTCCACTCCCTTAGTCAGCCCGCTTATACCCTTAAATACATTTCCGTTTGGAGTAAGAGTTACTATTATGTCAGATGCTGATCCATAAATGTAGGATGCACTTGTCGGAGTTATTTTGGGTGCTTCTATTTCAGGACTTTTTATAGTAATGCTGCCATTGATTGTATTCGCACCACTACCAAATTCTAATGGCTTAAATTCCAATGGTGTTGTAGTTGCAATGGCGTCATTTTTTATTTTAAAAGTAATTAAAGCGAAATCTCCATCTGTTTTAATCAACTCATTACCTATAGTGTAATCTAGGAAAACAAGACTAATTAAACCCTTGCTTGATTCAATTTTACTCGAAAAATTTATTGCAGGATTTGTTACTATAGAACCTGGTACTACTGATATTGCTTCCAATAAAGTATTATCATACCCTATGAGAAAATCGCCCATACCTACATAGCCAGCTTCTGCTACATTTTCAAATGAAACTGGTATGGTTACTGATTCACCTGGTAATCCCACAGCCGTTCCAATTATTGCATCAAAGCTAGGCTTTGGTCTTGTATCCTTAATTGTTAATGTAAGTTTTGGATTTTTTGCTGCACCAAAATCAAAGGTAAGTTCCTTTGTACCTTTTGGCAAAGTATTAAGATACTCCTTTAGTATTGTTACTGTATTACCAGAAATTGTATAGTCAGTTCCATTTGTTAATCCAGTGATTCCATTGAAAGTATATCCGCTAGACTCTACTGTTACTATAACATCTTCAGGTGCTCCTTTATCAAATGTGGCAGATGAAGGAGATATTGCTGCATAGTCAGGAATCGTTATAACAACACTGCCATTATATGTATTCGCCATTGATTCAATACTACCAGGCATAGCATATGCCTTTTCATCAAATTTTACTGGCGTTGTAATAGCTGGTGCAGTAGACTTTATTCTAAAAGTCATCTGGGCAAAATCACCATCTGATTCAATCATCTCATCACCTATAGTGACATCTAGGAATATAAAACTAATTTGACCTTTGCTTGAATCTATTTTTGTTGCAAAGTTACTTACTGGATTTGGTACAATAGAACCTGGTGCTATTGATACTGCTTCTAACAAGGTATTATCATAGCTTATGTAAAAATAAAGAGATCCTATTTTACTTGCCCTTGCTACATTTTCAAATGTAATAGGTACTGTTACTGTATCTCCTGGTAAACCCGTAGCCGTTCCAATTTTTGCGTCAAAAAGAACCTTTGGAGTGGTATCCTTAACCGTTAATGTAAGTTCTGGATTATTTGTTTCGCCAAAATCAAAGGTAAGCTTTATATTTCCAATTGGTAAGCTGTTAAGATATTCTTCTTTTAGAGTAACAATGTTTCCTGATAATGAGTATTCCTCTCCCTCTGTCAGTCCAACTATTCCTTTAAATGCATTCCCAAATGGTAATAGAGTTATTGTTACATCTGAAGATGTATACTTGTCATATGTAAAAACTGTAGGTGTTATTGTTGAAGTACTGATATTAGTTACACCGCCATATATGAGAACTCCTTTCATATAAGCGGAAATTTTATCGTTGTCACCATATGTATTTAAAGTCATAAATGAATAGTCATTTGACATATCATAATTTGTCCAGTCATTTCTTGCCACTCTGGTTTGGATTTCAATATAGCCTCCCGCTGAAAGAGTTCCAGCATCATCTTTGAAACCTACTTCAAAATATGAATCGGCTTTTGCGACAGCAGGGCTTAATTTGCCAAATGTACCTGTTACCTTATCAGTAACACCAGTGTACGTCCATCCATTTAACATACCTGCATGATCACAAAAGAAATTCTGTGGCGTATCAGAATCTGCAGTGTAATAATATCTTAATTTCAAATCTGCTAAGTCTATACTTGAACTTCCGTTATTAATCACCTTAAAATTAGCATTTATCGTATTACTTGATGTTGATGCATTTCCATTATTATTAAACAATATTTGTAAATCACCTGCTGTTTGTGCATACAATCTTGGAGTAAAAACAGATAATGCCATTAATAGTGCAATTAAGCAAAGTATCTTCTTTTTTAACATTACTAAAACCTCCTAATAGTTATTTTGTCTGGTAATACCACTTTCTTTACTTTTAATCAGCTTTTTATCACCTCACATTTTTTGTATTTGATACCTACTTAAATTTTCTGAAGCTTAGTAACTGTTTTGACATGCTGAAAAATAAAAGCTACTTACCCAACTTTTCCACATAAAAGTCTATAAGTGTTCAAGCTTATCAATGGTTTGCTTAAAATAATTCACAAAATTATCTATTCTTTCATTTGAGAAGCTGAATACCCGTAATTTTTAAATGAGAAAGCTGATTTATTTGTTTTAAATTAATATAATTAAAAGTAAATTAAGTTTACTAAACATAATAAATCTTAAGTGTCACAAAAATTGTTCATAGAATCACATTTAATTGTTTAATATTGAAATCAAAATAGTCCGGCTATCAAACTCAATTGCTGCCAATTAAGTTAACTTAAAATCTATAATCTAATCTGGAAATGACAAAGTAAGCGTAATATGTATAATAGATAACTATAGTCGACTAAAGCAAGTAAACAATAAGTAAAATTAATATTATTTAGTAAAATAATTATATCTTCTAATAGTTATATGCGTTTGTATTTTTCTTTTTAATATGGTAATATAATACATTATTTTAAATATACAGATTAATTATGGGTAAATCCAACTATTTATACGGATATTGTTTTATCTTTCCTAATATTATTTACCTAAAATATCTGGTTCCGCACAACAGCCGCAAGCTATGCGCTCACGGCTGATATTTTGGACAACTCTTTATTAAAAATCTCTTACAATTTCTTAGTTAGAAGATAAATCTTCAACTTTGCATAATCAAGTGCATCTATTTTGCCGTCATAGTTTGTGTCAGCATTTTCTTTCCTACTGCAATGCTATTGCGGTAGTACTTTAGAGGTTCGTCGGCAAGAAAGTTGTAGAATATATGCGGAAACAACAGCTCGAAAAAAACTTTATTCTTCACTTATATACATGCGTTAGTAAACTCCCCTTTAGTTAGCCTGATTTAACTTTTTTGTTAGTATATACTTTTGATCACTAGTGTGATTCATCTTCACTGGACACTTCCGCACAAAAAAAAGCTGTAGAACTGAAAAACTCTATTCTACAGCTTTTATCATCATTAAACTTAAACATTACTTTCGCAGTTGGAAATTGCAGGCAGATGAGAATTACCAATGAAAAGTTGAGTTATAAATAATTGCATGAATTAGACCATTACTAATTTCTTGCAATTACCTCAGCAGCAAATCAATGCTAATTCTCCTGCATAAATAAAATTTCATGTACGAAAGTTTATTTAATTATACTAGACAAAAATCCATTTATAATTATCTAGAATTATTGCCCAGTTAATAGATATATCTTTAGCCTTGCATAATCTAATGCATCGATATATCCATCCTTGTTCATATCAGCATTTTCCTTATTTATAGCAGTTGAATTATTTAAAATGTACATCTTTAAAATCGCAAAATCTATAGCATCAATATTTCCATCTGAGTTCACATCACCTAATGTAACATTAACAGACTCTGGGAATAGCATAGCATAAATACCATTTGCTATCGCAAATTCACTCTGAGCCCAGAAACGGTGATATCTCATGGTTGGAACATCTCCGCCATTTAAATATGCCTCAACTTTTGGCCAATCAGGATCCTGTTTGTATTTTGAACGAATGTCTATGAACCTGATACCTGGTTTAATTGCATCACCATTAGGCATTTTACCTGAGAATGTTGATGGAACATATACTTCCTGATTAAAGCGGCTATAATCTGTACGAGGCTCTGGTACACAAATACCCTTTTCATCCTGATAGTTGTTCCACATACCGTCTAACAGCTTCTGAGCACTAACTCTTGAGGTTTCATCCCCTGATGCTTTAGCATAATAGGTTAAGGCGTTTGCAAGCGAAGATGCAACTCCAAGGTCAGTACCATAATTAACTATTGATACGTGTAAATTTGGATTTCCAGTATACTGCCCATTCCATGTATCAGGCTGACCTTCCCAATCAATTGTATTAGGAATCTGGAAGGTTCCATCTGCATTAAATATTATTACAGAATTAACCCATTTTGCCCATTTATCTAATAGAGCCCTTACTCTTTCATCTTTAGTGCGATAATAGTATTCAGCTATACGCTGCATTGACCATGCTTGCATTCCCATCCATGTATTACTGCCTGGATCAGCATATACAGGGTTTTCTACATAACCCATACCATAGAATGTAGATGTTCCTGCTGGCCATGTCTCGTAACGACCATTATATGAGTTACTAGCTCCACCTGCTATAGCACCCTCAGCAGATTGAAGCCACTGATAGAATTCTAACTGCCTGTCTAAGCTTTTACCCCAATCTGTAGCACTATTTGCTGCCTTTGGTTTGAAATCAGAATCTGATGATAATACCCAAGCAGCAAATGGGTTTTGATACCCAAAGTGATTATGGCTGCATCCTATTATCCACGACCAATCGGCTTCAACTCCGCCTCCCCATGCATAGTACCAAGATAACAAGTAATGACAAGCATCATATCCTGTACCTGCTGTTGAAGAAGCCCCAATCTTTCTGAAATACTTATCAAACATTGCATATCTTAAATAGTCACCCATTTTTGATGCTTTAGAAACGTAGGTCTTTATATCAGCACCTCTTTCCTTAGCCCATACATTTGCCCAATAAGTAGCCTGAATTGCACGAGCATCAGCATCAGGAGCATTTGTATATTTAAATTGCTTTGAATATGAACTATCTCCTGTAAAGAGGTTTAAATAACCGTTCGGTCCTCCAAACTTCATCGCATCCCAGCATGGCTGAGGAATAGTTTCCCATGTGGATTCCTGTTCACCTCTTTGGAAGGTGTTTATATATGAATTCTTTGAAGTTCCATCGCCTCTATTTCCAAAGCCATACCAGTTATCTACGTCTAAAAGCCAGTGCATACCGTAGATCATACTGGTTCCATAAGCACTTTTTAATCCAGAAGATATTGGGTCCTTACCTACAGGGGCACTTGAATCCAACTGTGCTGGATACTTGCTGGGATCCTGCCATTCTGGCGCATAAGTCGCAGGCTTGTTAGGATCATATCTGCTCATAGCAGAATTAGGTTGATCTTGAGAAGATGGAATTATATACTTTTCAGCAATATCCCATGATTTTTTAAAGCCCGAAAAATCTCCTGTAAACTTACCATTTACTGCTTCTAGCCACATATAATAGCTGAATGCTTCACTTGTGGTAACATGTCCATAGTCAGGGGCCTCAACCATCAGTGTTTCAATTGAATGATACGGAACGCCATCAGGACTAAAATACCCATTTGAGGTATCTTTCAGCTTTTTATACATAGTTTCGAAGCGGCTTTTATACTCTTCATTTACAGGATCATCAACAGCTGAATATGTACTTGAAGAAGTAATTATTGATAAGGACATTGCGCCAACTAAGGCAATTGCTCCAAACCTCTTTAGCTCTTTTTTCATAGAAACAAGCCATCCTTTCTATTTTGTTTTTTAGGCTGCTGCATAACTTAACTGCTCACCTTTTTTACTTTATATAAGTTGAGTCAAAATGTTATGCAGCAGCCCTCTTCCTTTAAATCACATTCACGTCCACATATAGCATTACTCCACTAATCTACCAGCATGGACTGCCTCCTCATGTAAATCAACTATCATATTAAAGACTAATTTACGCTGCCTTCAATGTAAGTTACTTCAGCCAGCTTACTGAAATTACCATCACCAAAAGCTCCACCCTCTTTAAAGTTTAAAACAGTATTCGAACTGTCAATTACTTTGAAGGTGATTGTAGCCAATACACCATCTGTAGTAATTAGTTCATTGCCTATAGAGTTATCCAAGAAAAGAAAGCTTATTGTGCCATTATTAATACTGCTTGAGAAATTTACTGCTGCATTTTTTACTATAGAGCCAGCAATTACCTTTTGAGCCTCAAGTTTTTTGTTATCATAGCTTATATAGAAATTGCATGTTCCAACATTACCAACCTTGCTTACATTTGCTAAGGTAATTGGTATTGTTATTGTATCCCCAACATTACCTGAAGCCTTTCCTATTATTACACCTAGTCCTTTAATAGTAGGAGTTGTGTCTACTATCGTCAATGTAATTACAGGATTGCTATCTGTTCCAAAATCAAATGTAAGTGCTTTTGTACCAACAGCTAAGGTTGATAAGTAGTTCTTTGATATTGTTACTGTGTTTGCTGATACTGTGTAGTCAGTTCCATTAGTTAAGCCTGTAATACCTTTAAAAGTATTTCCATTAGCTGTATATGTAACTACTACATCTGCAGGAGCATATTTGTCAAATGTTGCAGTAACAGGACTGATTGTTGCAGGTTCAGGTTTTGTATCTACTACATTAATTGTCAATACAGGATTATTTTCTAATCCGAAATCGAATACTATCTCCTTTGTTCCAACAGCAAGAGTTGACAGATACTTCACTGAGAATATTACTTGATTTTTTGATAAAGAATAATCTACATTCTTTGTCAATCCTGTAATTCCCTTAAGTGTATTCCCGTTATAGGTTAATGTTACTGTAACGTCTGCTGGCGCTTTTTTATCAAAGGTTACAGAAGTAGGATTAACTGATGGAATCCCAGGTTTTGTATCTACTACTGTTATTTTCAGTACAGGATTATTTTCTAATCCAAAATCAAATACTATCTCATTTGTTCCTACAGCAAGAGTTGACAGATATTTTACTGAGAATATTACTTGATTTTTTGATAAAGAATAATCTACATTCTTTGTTAATCCAGTAATTCCCTTAAGTGTATTACCGTTATAGGTTAATGTTACTGTCACATCTGCTGGCGCGCTTTTGTCAAAGGTTACAGAAGTAGGAGTAACTGATGGATCTTTAGGTAATGAATCTATTATATTTAATGTCAAAACTGGATTTTTACTTCCTACACCAAAATCAAATATAAGCTCATTTTTACCTACAGGAAGAGTTGAAAGATAGTTCTTTGATATTGTCAGCCTATTATTTATTAAAGTATAGTCAGTACCTATTGTTAATCCAGTAATACCTTTAAAATTGTTACCATTAAAGGTCAAACTTACTACTATATCTGATGGAGCCGCTTTGTTAAAGGTTGTTGCAGTAGGAGTAATTGATGGATTAGTATCTTTTATTACAACACATCCATTTGTATATATAGCATCCTTTATCTTAGTCCAATCTGCATTACCAAAGGTTCCAGACTTGAATTCTACTGGTATTGTACCAGGCAATGCATCTTCATTTACCTTAAACTCAATATTTACAAAATCACCATCAGCCTCAATTAATCCAGTTTCTGTGGCTGTTATGTAGATAATGCTGATTGTACCGTTATCATTAATATTATAGAAGAAGTTATCAGCCTCATTTGGAACTATTGAACCTGAAGTTACTGCTGTTGCTTCAAGTATGCTAGCATCGTATGATAATACTATATTACCAACTCCTACTTTGCCTACCTTTGCTACATCTGATAGACTAATAGGAACCTTAATTGTTTCTCCTGCCTTACAGGTTACAGATGCTATTGTTGCATTCAAAGTACCAGTAATTTCAGTAACTGTTATTGTTAATACAGGATTCTTTGCTACACCAAAATCAAAGGTAAGAACTTTTGTTCCTGCTGCAAGGCTATTTAAGTAACTCTTCAGTATAGTCACAGTGTCTCCTGTTACTGTATAGTCTGTGCCTGCTGTCAAGCCTGTAATACCCTTGAAAGTATTTCCGTTAGGTGTAAGTTCAACCTTTAAGTCACCTGCTGTTCCTTTGATAATTGCTGCTGTTTCAACACTTATCTTTGGATCTTGTGCAATTACCTTATTTATCTCAACACTTCCATCAAACAAGTTAACTGTTGTTAACTTAGCCATTGAACCATCGCCAAATGCTCCGCCTGCTTTAAATGCCACAGGTGTAACAACCTCTTGTGTTGTATCCTTAATCTTAAAGTCAATATATGCAAATACACCATCTTCAGTAATCAACTCACTGCCTATTGTATTATCGAGGAATAGGAAGCTTATTGAACCATCCTTATTAATACCATTTGAGAAGTTTACAGCTGCATTTTTTATAATTGGGCCTGCATAAACTTTTGAAACTTCCAGCAAGCTATCATCATAAGACACATAGAAGTTACATGTTCCTACATTATTTACTTTTGCAACATTTGCAAAGCTGATTGGAACTGTAACAGTGTCTCCTGATTTTCCTGCTGCTGTGCCTATTGTTACATTCAAGTTTTTGGTATCAGCTGGCGTAATTGTTAATGTCAATACTGCACTTCCTGCTGTCCCAAAGTCAAAGGTAAGTGCTTTTGTTCCTTCTGCAAGGCTGTTGAGATAGCTCTTAAGTATTGTTACAGTGTTACCTGATACAGTGTAATCAGTTCCTTCTTTTAAGCCGGTAATACCATTGAAGGTGCTTCCGTTAAGTGTAAGTGTTACATTTATATCAGATGCTGTGCCCTGTACAAAGGATTTTGACGTAGGACTGATTGTAGGCTTATTGTCGTTCATGTTTATTTCAACACTACCGTCAATAAATACCACTGTTGAAAGCTTTGACATTGTACCATCGCCAAAGGCTCCTCCTGTCGTAAATGCTACAGGTGTTGCAATTTGTTTAGTTGTATCCTTAATCTTAAAGTCAATATTGGCGAACACACCATCTTCAGTAATC
This sequence comes from Ruminiclostridium herbifermentans, assembly GCF_005473905.2. NCBI lineage: Bacteria > Bacillati > Bacillota > Clostridia > Eubacteriales > Oscillospiraceae > Ruminiclostridium > Ruminiclostridium herbifermentans. The sequence goes on along the minus strand of NZ_CP061336.1, from coordinate 415,863 downwards.
AACTCACTGCCTATTGTATTGTCAAGGAATAGTAAGCTGATTGATCCATCCTTATTAGTACCACTTGAGAAGTTCACTGCTGCATTTTTTACAATTGGACCTGCTGTTACTGTTGAAACCTCCAGCAAGCTGCTATCATAAGTCACGTAGAAATTACAAGTTCCCACATTATTCACTTTCGCGACATTTGTAAAGCTAATTGGAACTGTAACTGTTTCTCCTGATTTTCCTGCTGCTGTTCCTATTGTTACATTCAGGTTCTTAGTATCAGGTGGTGTAATTGTTAATGTCAATACTGCACTTCCTGCTGTCCCAAAGTCAAAGGTTAGTGCTTTTGTTCCTTCTCCAAGGCTATTTAAATAACTCTTGAGTATTGTTACAGTTGTTCCTGATACAGTGTAGTCAGTTCCTTCTTTTAGGCCGGTTATACCCTTGAAGGTACCTCCGTTAGGTGTAAGTGTTACTTTTAAATCAGATGCTGTACCCTGTACAAAGGATTTTGAAGCAGGGCTGATTGATGGCTTGGCAATCATGTTTATTTCAACACTACCGTCATTTAAGACAACTGTTGTAATCTTAGTCATTGTTCCATCGCCGAATGCTCCGCCTGCCTTAAATGCTATAGGTGTCTCAACTTCTTTTGTTGTGTTCTTTATCTTAAAGGTAATATAAGCAAATATACCATCTGTTTTAATCAATTCATTACCTAAAGTATTATCAAGGAATAAGAAACTGATTGAACCATCGCTATTAATACTACTTGCGAAGTTTACTCCTGCATTTGTTACTATTGGACCAGCTTTTACTTCTACAGCTTCTAATAGGCTAGTATCATAGGTTGCATAGAAGTTACATGTTCCTACATTTCCTACTTTTGATACATTTGCAAAGCTAACTGGTACTGTTACTGTATCTCCTGATTTACCAGCTGCTGTTCCAATTGTTACATTCAGGTTCTTAGTATCAGGTGGTGTAATTGTTAATGTCAATACTGCACTTCCTGCTGTCCCAAAATCAAAGGTAAGAGTTTTTGTTCCAGCTGCAAGGCTATTGAGATAACTCTTAAGTATAGTTACAGTACTTCCTGACACTGTATAATTTGTACCTTCTGACAAGCCAGTAATACCTTTAAATGAACTAGCATCAGACAGGGTTACCTTTAAATCTGAACTAGTGCCTTGTACAAATGATTTTGATGTAGGAGTGATTGTCGGTCCAGAAATTGGGCCATTTATTGAAACAGCACCATCTATTAAGTTAACTGGATCCAATTTTTTCATATCTCCATCACCGAAGGCTCCACCTGCCTTAAATGCTATAGGCGTTGTAACCTCCTTTGTTGTATCCTTTATTTTGAAGGTAATATTGGCAAATACACCATCTTCCTTAATTAACTCGCTGCCTATAGTATTATCTAGGAATAGGAAGCTTATTGAGCCATTATTAATACTGCTTGAGAAGTTAACACCAGCATTTTTCACTATTGGACCTGCTGTTACTTCTGTAGCTTCCAATAAGCTTGTATCATAAGTTGCATAGAAATTACAGGTTCCTACGCTTCCTACTTTAGATACATTAGAAAAGCTTACAGGTACTGTTACTGTTGCACCGGACTTTCCTGATGCTGTACCAATTGTAACCGATAAATTATTATTATTAACAGGTAATACTGTTATGTTTAATTTTGGATTATTTGATACACCAAAGTCAAAAGTCAGAGATTTTGTTCCTGCTGTAAGACTATTAAGATAACTCTTAAGTATTGTTACAGTAGTACCAGATACTGTATAATTTGTACCCTGTGTTAATCCTGTTATCCCCTTGAAGGTATTACCATTAGGTGTTAGAGTTACTTTTATATCTGATGCACTACCTTGTGTAAATGATGCTGTTGAAGGGCTAATTGTTGGATCCTTCTGTTCACCACCAGGTATTGGTTCTTTACCATATACTAGTTCTGAACCTATATATGCAGTTATTTGATTCCAATCTGCATATTCGCCTAATGCTTTATATGAGTAGTCATTAGACTGATTATAATTGCTCCAATCATTTCTAGCCACTCTGCTCTGTATCTCAACTGTTCCTCCAGGTGATAAGCTTCCTCCACCTGAAAAACCTATTTCAAAATAAGTATCTGCAGTTGATGTTGTTGTGCTCATCTTTACAAATTTACTTGTTACATTACTTGTAACAGCAGAATAATTTCCGTTATTAATCAAAGCCGCATGGTCACACCAAAAAGTTTGAGCTGTATCAGAATCTGCAGTATAATAATACCTTAACTTTATATCTGTTAAGTTAACTGCTTGATTACCACTATTAGTAACTTTAATTCTTGCATTTATCGTATTAGACGTAGTTGCTGAATTACCGTTATTAAACTGTACTGATAAGCTTGTACTTGCTGCAAAAGTATTGATTGCAGATGCAAATATTGTTATTAACATGCATAGCACCATAAGACAAGATAATATTTTTCTCCGCATAGTGTACCTCCCTGTTGTTTTTATGTGTATGAAAACCAAACATTTCGCCATTTGTATCTTTTAGGCTTTTCTCATGTATTCAGTCGTTCACAATCCATTACAGTTATTTGAAAGGCTTTTATCAAATAAACTTTTAGTAATTAAAGATTGATAACTAGCTGAATTATAATTTCACCCCCTTAATATAATTTTGGCTAGTTGGTTTTTCATAACTACTAAATTTTATTTAGCTTTTATTTAAGTAAAATATGTAACCACTTACATATTTTTACTTATGCTGATATATATATGCGTTGGAAAAATTTACCTTGCGATGGTCAAATTTATATTTTTTTATAATTTTGTAAATATTTTCTAATTTAATTTACATCAGTAAATATTTCCTCTTTAGCTTTTACTTCAACTAATCTTATATTTAGTTAAATTTAGTTAACTTTAACTCGCTGTGCTTATTTGAACTTAGCTCGCTGATAAATTACTAGGAGTATACAATTTAAATAAGTTTATACGGGAGTACCAGTAAGCCAATACTATAGTTTACCCCGTGAGGTTCATGAATTAATTAGCTAACGCATTAATTTATCTCGTTATGCTAGTTTACTTTAACCTAAATTCGCAGGTAACTACCTATTCCTTTCTCTGGTACGCAGGTACAACTTAGATAAATGGGCTTTTTGGTAATTTCCCGTACTAGACTTATACTAGCAAATGTGCTCTAGCTTCGCTGGACGCACGTAACAAAAAAAGATACACAAGCACTAACCTGTGTATCCTATAATTTAATATATATAATAAAGATATTTATTTTATTTATAGTCTAGTTGTTTAACAGCAATACTTTTAACTTTGCAAAGTCAATTGCATCTATACTGCCATCATCGTTCATATCAGCATTCTTTAAATTAATTTTTACAGTAATGCCTAATAAGTGCTGCTTTAATACTGCAAAGTCAATGGCATCAATAGTACCATCCTCATTTACATCACCAATATTAACAATTGGATCTGGATCTTGAGGATCTTCTGGCTCTTCAGGGTCCTGAGGATCTACTGGGTCTTCTGGATCTGGTGTATTATAATACTCACCTAGAGAGATTCCATTTTTACCAAGAGGTATTACATGGTCAAGTCCGATGAACTTACCTGATTTTGTTTGCCATAATGCAGGCTTTAAGAGTCCATACTTCTCCATATCCCATGTTGACCAATCGTTTCCGATTAATCCTCCAGTATCACCTGAATTAGGATTTATGCACCAAAACGTGTGATGAATACGATTGTCAATCATATAATCTCTTAAAAGTGTCATCCATTTTTGGTTCTTGCCTTTATCCATGTGTCCTCCCCACTCACCTATGAGAAGAGGAGCTATTCCCTGGTCATTAATATATGCCCAAGTATCATACCAATAGTCGTCTAATAATGTTTGTGTTGTAAAGTCTTTTTCAAACCATGATTGTGCATATACTGATGGACCATAGTCATGTGGAGAGTATACAATCTGACTGTTTAGAGGACCTAAATCAATAGGATAGTCCTTTACACCTCTTAAGTTACCACCCCACCATGCTCCATACCATGGAGAAGCGTCACCAGATGCTCCAAAAATATCAGGAGTATCAAATGTATAACCTTTTTCAGTCTTTGGATATTGCTCAATACCTTCAATCATTATTAACAGTTTTGGATTTTTTGCAAGTACTGCCTTTGCACATTTCTCAGCAGCATACTTCCAGTTATTCTCATCTGTAGAATTATCCCATTTAGCAATATCAGAAGGACACTTATTTCCTGTATATCCACGTTTACCGTGTGGTTCATTTTTTAAATCAAATGCCAAAATAGTATCATCATTTTTATACTTATCAGCAAGCCAAGCCAAAGTATCTATCCACATATCAGTAGTAACTACTCCTGCTGTAGATGTACTTTTTCCATACCATAATTCATAGTTATGTCCTGAATTGTTAGCATCTGGACTATGTACATCTATCATTACTTTTATTCCAAGTTCTTTACAATATCCAATTATGTAATCAAATATCTCCATACTGTTTTTTACATCATCAGTTGTAGGATCATAAAAATCTGGATTACAAACATGATAAGGTGGATTATTACTAGCAGTTACACTGGAAACTGGATTTGGCTTGCCTTTCATCCAGCTATATAATAATTCCGTAGAAATAGGAATTCTTAAAAATCCTATTCCTTTATCTGCTACACTTGTTAAAATATCTTTAACGTCATACCAAGCGCCATGAAATACATTTTCACTACAGTTAAAGCCAAACCAGTTAGCACCTGTCAGCCAAACCTCATTGCCATACATATCATATATCTTATTCCCCACGCAATGAAGCCAGTCATCATTATTGCTATCAACTGCATTAACATTAGTTCCTAAACTTGTTAAACAAATAGTAGAAGTTAAAGCAAGTGCAGTAAATAGCGATATAATTTTTTTCCCTTTTTTCATAGAATCATTCCCTCCAAAAGTAATTGAAAATTATAAAGTATTACAATCACTAACAATAAGCAGCATAATAGTGCGCATACAAATTAATTTTTTATTAAAAGCCTCCTTTCTTAGAAAGAGTATAATTATGCTTCCTATGTTAATCAAAACTTGAATTTTAGTGGTTCACTGAACACATTCTCTTTCAATTTCTGTTTCAATTTCAAATGTGATAAGTAAGAACCAATTGTATATGATGATAATAATTATGTCTATGCTTCATAAATGTACAAATTCCACTAAAGTTCAGCATATAAAGCTGTTCTTATGCTATTTTGTCTAATAACATTTGGCACAATATACCTAATTTAAGTTTACCCTATATAGCATAACAATTCAAGTTCAAAATACATATTTTTGTAGAAATACTAAATATTTTGCATGTTTTCAGTATTATATGTTAAATAAATTTGAATTATGACATAACCATATATCCATGCTTAATGTCCTTCAACAGGAAAAACAGTGATATCTTTTAATAGATACCTTTTTATCAAAGCATAATCCAGCGCATTAACAGAATCATCCCCATTTACATCTGCTGACCTTAAATCTTTTATTAATGATGTATCCTGTGTTAATAGGAATTTTTTTAGAAGTGCAAAAATAAATCTTGTAAAGCATTTTTAACCATTCTTAATTTCGTTAGGGCTGTTGCACAGCAGTTCTTAATCATTATGTATCTATTAATAATAAATCAGAATACAATCAAAAATTTGATTAATCTGCTTATACAACAGCCCTCTTCAGGTAAACTCAATCTTCCAGTTTTTTTGATGCAAAAACCCATTCTTCAAGTATCACTCAATTCAAATTTATACTCTCATTTCTTCTACCGGGAAATACTTAATGATTCCTAATAAATACTGCTTGAGCAATGCATAATCTAAAGCATCAACAGAACCATCTCCATTTACATCTGCTCTCTCTACATTTAATAAAAAATCACCTTGTGATAACAAGTATTTCTTTACAGCCGCTAAATCTAATGCATCTATACTATCATCATCATTAATATCTCCAAAGAAAGGTGGTGGTGGCGGCGGTGTCTTAATAACATTCTCATCTAGGTAAGCAGATACCCATACCAGTGGTGCATTTAAATTAAGTTCAGAATCATTTGTTGACCAAGAATATATATTATCCATAAAGCATTTCTCTGGCGGTCTCGTCCTTGAGTTCCAGCCAGTACCCTTAACCCAAGAATCCTGCAGCCCAGAATTAGGTCCACTTGACAGAACACCTGCAGGTGGTTTAGGTGTTGAATTGTCATCTTGGTATGACCAATACATATGATGTGGATTTTCAAGTGGATTATCTCCATATCCAGTTATGTAACTCTGTAACATAGGGTTTCTTCCTAAGATATAGTCCATAGCACTAGTCATTCCATTTAAATATTTAATATTTCCACTTAACTCATATGCATAAGCCATTACAATAGCTTCATTCAAAATATATGAGTTTGAGCAATATGGGAAGCCCCTCGAACCAGAATTATCAATAGCACATTCCTCAATTGGCACACCATATCCCTGTGAATCAGCTATAGCTATAAACTTATCAGCAGCCTTTATTATGTTTTCTTTAATTGTTTTAAAATCTGAAACTGTTAATTTAGTTGGAGCCATAGATAGTGATAGCGTTCCCATTCCAGCAGTATTACACCAATCAAAGCAACCTGTTGTGTCAATGTCTATACCTTCTGTTAGCTTAGTAGGAACTTCTAAGAAGTGCTGTGAATTCTTTATATAGTCCAAGTACTTAGCCTTTCCTGTTGTAATATATAATTCACTTGCTGCCCAGTAAAATTCATCGCCCACATAATCATCACCATATTCCTTATCTAAAACTCCATATGTGAATGGTACAAATAGTTCCGGGTTAGCAATAGCTGCATCCCATGCTGTTTCTGCTGCTACAAGACATTGGTTAGCAAATTCGCTATCATAATTTTTAAAGAGACGTGAAGCTTGAGCCGCAACTGCAGCTAAATCCAATGTAGCAGCAGTACTTGGTGGCTGTAAAAAACGAACTGTTTCTACTCCTGTCAAGGAAAGAACACGTCTATCGCTCACCTTATGATGTACCATTCCTGATAATGATTTACCTGCGGGCACTTGCATTTTTAGCATTGCCTGTAAATTATAACGTGCCTCATCAAGAATATCTGGAATACCGTTTCCGCTCTCCGGAATATTCATAGTAATGTCTGCATAAGGTGAAACTTCAACATTTCCATTATACAATGCTTGCTCATATTTATTCATCAAAGTCCATGTTGCTATACTGCTATTAACCACACACTTTCCGTTGCCTTCGTCATCATTCCATCCACCAGTAATATCAAGAGTGTAATTATCAGTATTACTATTTCTAGGATCAAGACTAACAACATCCTTTGGATTTATCGCACTACGTGAGAGTTCACTTTTGTCTGCATAAGGCATCTGGATATTAATTCCACTCCTATTATGGTAGAAATACTTTATAGCATCATATTTCAAATCTGAATATAATTCATTACTAATATCAAAAGGCAGACTCTCAAACTCTCCTGAAATCAGCTTATAGCCACTACCTACAGTCATGTACGACGAAAAGTCTATTATGTGTACATTGTCGCCTGATGAGGTATCAAGCCCTTTTACTTTTGAACTGCCTGATGCGACAATCTTACCTGCACTATTTACTAAATTCCAACTTACAGGAGTTGTTGAATCAGAAACTAAAGTAGCAATCTTATTTAATGTTGGGAAATATCCTTCTTGGTTCACACGAATTTCATTAGTTGGCTCGGATGGAAGTGGCGGAGGCGGCGGTGCTAATAAATCTATAAGATATATATCATCAAAAGCTACTGTATACTGCTGCTCAGATAAACTCATATCTCCTCCTAGAAAGAAAGAAAATTCACAAACATCTTTTGTAGCATTATACATTGTAAAATTCTCTTCAACCGTTAAAGGTACATTGGCCTGTAAATTTATTGGAGACCAGCTTCTGTTATTATAATTCCAGTATTCTTCAAAAGGTTCTCCTTGGTCACCAACTTTTGCATAAATCTTGCAATTTTCTGATGCAACTACAGTAAATTTAACTTTATACTGGTGACCCTTTTCAATTGTAAGCCCCCTATGGCGAAACATAATATCCCATCTGTTCAATCCCGCATTTAATATTGTAATTTTGTACTTGCCATCTGAAATGTCGGAAATAGCTTTAGCTGGTTCATTAACTACTACGTGCCATGGAAGGCCCTCTCCTTTGTCAAAGTTGCTTGCAATTACTTCCCAATATGCAAATGAATCTGTTATAGGAAACGCAGAAATTAATATTGCAATTGCCAGTAAAAATGCAGCTTTCTTAAAAATAAAACTCTTCATAATTCCCCTCCTAATTAATTATTGATTTTGAAGATGTTTTCTAATAATAAAAACCCATTATTAATTCCTCTTCTCAAATTTCGTCTAATTAATAGTCATTTGCTCAAAGTTCCATCATTACCACTAGCTTGACATGCAATTAATATCAATTCCCCCAGATTATAGTTTCCTGTTTCATATTATTAAAGAGTTTACAAATTTTCAATATCTGTATTCCCTTTTATATATAAGCCAAATTTCTATAATCAAAAGCTTTTTTCAATTATGGCTTGCTTAACTATAGTAAATATTAATCCATTACGAAAGCTGCACTTAGCCTCCTACTGGAAAAGTAGTAATACTACCTAATAAAAACATTTTTATTAATGCAAAATCCAGTGCATTAATAAAACTATCTCCATTTACATCTGCATTAAATCTATTAATTATCAGCGACTCATTTTGAGTTAAAAGAAATTGTTTAATTATAGTTATATCTAATGCATCAATACTATAATCTTCGTTAACATCTCCAAATAAAGGTGGTGGTGGTGGTTTAATAATATTCTCATCTAAGTATGCTGATACCCATGCCAGTGGTGCATTTAAATTAATATCTAAGTTATTTGTTGACCATGATTCTGCACAATCCATAAAGCATTTCTCAGGTGGAATTTCTGCTACTTTCCATCCAGCACCCTTAGTCCAATCATCTTGTAACCCAGAGTTAGGTCCGATTGATAAACAACCAGCAGGGGGGTGAGGTAAAGAGTCATCATTTCGGTAATCCCAAAAGATGTGATGTGGATTTTCAAGAGGCTTATCACCATATCCAGTTATGTAACTCTGATTCCTAGGATTACGTCCTAATAGATAATCCATAGCTTCAACCATACCATTCAAATATTTATTGTTCTGATAACTGTAATCAAATGCATAAGCCATAACAATAGCTTCATTCAATATAAACGAATTTGAGTTATATGGGAAACCAACTGTACTTGAAACTTCACCATTGCTATTTGTTATTAATCCATCTATTGTGCATTCCTTAATTGGTACACCATAGCCTTGTGAATTTGCTATTAATATAAATTCATCAGCAGCTTTTATTATATTAGCTCTAGCTGTAGCAACATCTGAAGCAGATAGTCCATTTGTGAACATAGAAAGTGATAACGTTCCCAATCCTGCAGTATTGCACCAGTCAAAACAGCCTGTTGTATCTGCATCTATCCCTCCAGTTAAAGTTGTAGGAATCTCTAAATAATGTGTTGAATTCTTTATATAATCTAAATATTTGTCTTTACCTGTTGTAATGTATAATTCGCAGGCAACCCAATAGAATTCATCACCTACATAGTCATCTCCATATTCTATTATCCCCTGGATTTTGTACTGTAATGTTGTATACCACCTGAAATATCAAAACTTGCTTTGGCTGGGTCGTTTACTACAATATGCCACGGAAGACCTACTCCTTCATTGAAGGTATTATTACTAATTAATTCATGAGCTGCAAATGACTCTGTTATAGGGAAAACAGATATAAACATTACAAATGCTAATAATAATGCTATTTTTCTATTTAGAAATTTTGTCATACCTTACCTCCTTTATTTTTAAGACTATTGTCTTAACGAAGGCTGCTGAATTATAACTTATATAAAGAATCAAATTTGCTTTTACGTATATTTGTCATTAAGTCAAAGCCTGCAATGAAACAAAACAAGTTACAGTGTTTTTTCGAGTTTTAGACAAATACTAATCAACTTTCCCAGCTATTACTAACCAGGAAAGTTGATTCTAAATTTTCTGCCAGCAAAAATATATTAAATGCTATATAATCTAATTTTTTATTGTATTATTTATTAATTATTTAAAAGTACCTTCTTAAGTGTAGCAAAGTCTAATGCATCAACTGCGCCATCTTCATTCATATCTGCATTCTTTAAGTTTATAGAAGTACTTGAATTTAATAGATACATTTTAATTGCAGCAAAGTCTAATGCGTCTACTTTTCCATCATCATTTGCATCCCCGAGAGTAACTTGTGGTGCTGATTGAACTCCCCACATCTTGAAGTTACCGCTAACGTGAAGCATTCCAAGGAAGTAAAGCATTCCGTCATAATAACGGTATTGGCCACTTGGTATTGCAGTATTCCAGAGTTCTTCTACAAATTCTTTTGACCTTGATGTATTAGTTGCCAATGATGCTACTGCATTCATAGCAACCAGTCCTGGTGAATGGTCATTGTTTAATTTTGAACCTGATAATGTATAATTACTTGCATATGTCTTTATACCTTGTCCATAGAAGAAATTCTGTAATCTATCTGCGAAAGTAGTTGCCCAGGAGTCTTTTCCAAACCATGCATAATCCACTGCTATATTTGATGCAGTACGCCATGCATCATAACGGAAATCTCCATGTCCGCTGCTCCATGATACTTCTTTTGGAGCACCGCTGAATTCAGCATAGTCAGGTGATAAGCCCGTAGTTGGATGTGTAGTCTTTTTGAAGAAATCTCTACTAGTTGCTGCAATCTTTGACCAAAGTGCATTGTCTGAATCATCCCATAATGCCCATAATTCATAGAATGCAGGAAGGTGATAGGATGGATCTGTGAAATCGTAGTTACCAGCAGTTGGACAGAATACAACTTGATTAGCATTTTTATTAAACATGTTATAGCCTTGTCCGTCATCTGACTGATGAAGCATAGCATCAAGTATTATCTGAGCCTCTTTATTATAGTCAATTCCTGTGCTGTTATCTCCCCAACGCTTTGACGCAAAAAGCAGTGCCATTGCAAAATATTCATCACCATCAGATGCTGGAGTAGAGTCCATAATTCCTCCATTGAAGTTACACTGCCATGCAAAGAAGCCTTTTAATGCACCACTTTGATGCTGCATATATCTCTTTGACCATCTCCACAAATTGTCAAATTCCTTCTGCTTGTCCATCTGTACACAAATCATCATACCATATGACATACCTTCACTTCTAACATCACCGTTAGCAACGTCCTTTATGTAAGCCATATCATTTCCTACAGGGTAATATAATCTCTCATTGTTATCATTTCCATAAAACAGTTTATCCCATGCTGCCTGTAGTTTTGCATCAACCTGTGCTTGTGTCTTTCCAATCTCCACAAATAAGTTTCTGTAAACTCCTGTCTCATATGCTCCTGCTGCTTGAGCTTGATTACTTGCAGGTAATAATACAGATACAGAAACGGCTACTGCTAATAAACCTGAACATAATTTTCTTAATTTCAAAAAAAACACCTCACCTTTCAATTTTGATTCTAAATTGTCTTATAAATATTTTCTAATTTTGCTAAGTTTAGAACCAATTTGCCCAACTTGATTCAAATCAAAGCCGTGTGAGTCTGATATAACCATATCAGGGTAAATCCAATGTTTTTATGTTCCAAGAAAAATAGTCAGAGCATCCTTGCAGGATTCATTTGTATAGTAATTAATCCTATTAAAAAATACTCTATAGTTTTCAATTCATTCTTATAACATTCATTAGTGAGGAATACTGATTCTATTGGAATGTGATACATAAGGCAGTCCCTTCTACTAACCCAAGTATCAATGCCACTATATGCTTCCCAATATTTTTCAAGTAGATAATGACTCTAATATTATTCTCCCTTCCAGTTCAAAGATATAGTCAAAGCGCGTGACTTGCACTCTACTTTACTTTCTTTGTTCCAAAACAATACCAGACTCATAAAAAATTCCCATGTTTTTATTATCATTAATCCCCTTCTCAATCATTTAGCTTATCATGGTACTTTCCCCAGAACTTATCCAAAAATTTGGTTTCTGTATCCTCTTGAGTTTATTCATTAATCCATCACCATAAATAAATCATGATTAGTACATCCTGCAAATCGAAAAGGCTAAATTGTAAAACATATTATATTCCATTCATAGTAACCATTGCATTTCCGGCAGCAGCTACAGAACTATTAATTATATTGGGCAAAATACATAATATCTGCAGAATAAGAAGAATTGCAAACACATACTAATTCTCTTGTTCTATTAATCACCTCCCGAAATATAAATTAATTTATAAAAAGCTAGAACCACACTTATATCAATTACTGTTAGTTTAAACTTATGGCTAGGTTAAAAGCTAAAGCTTCCTTTAATGAACAATAACTTAAAGCCAAAACCAACTTGAAAAGCATGTTATTCAAGCTAATCTCCATTTACCCATACACAAATAATAATTTAAAAGTGTATAGTCATTGCTTGATTGCTTAAAATGCCAAGCAAACAATGCTAAATTAAGTGTAAACTTGGCATATTCAAGCAATGTTCAAACATAGTCTTCAAACAGTAATTGACCTCTGTTATCCCCCCAGTTAACATAGTGCAGTTCTAGCTATTTATTAAAGTAAAGCTTTCTTTAGCAATGCGAAATCAATTGCGTCAATATTTCCATCACTATTCATGTCTGCATTTTCTAATTTGATACTTGTAGCATCTTGGGTTAAAAGATACTTTTTCATTGTAGCCAAATCAATTGCATCCACACTGCCGTCACCATTGCAATCACCTATTTTAATATCAGGGTCCTCTGGATCCTCTGGGTCTTCTGGATTCTCAGGCATCGCTCCCCCAAAAAGCTTATATGCACCTGCTAATGCTCCTACAAGTCCTGCGTTGTAGTCAATTGCAACCTCTGTATATTGGAACTGATTTGCATCGTCTAAAAATCTATCATTTTGATCAGGTCCACCAACTAAAGCTCCTGTCAATAAATGTTTTGCAGGCTTAGCATTATCCCCATTTGCATATGTATAACCATTTGCCGCTCTATGATGAGGATGTATGCACCAATTACTTCCATATCCAATTATGTAGGACATTTTTGCTGGGTTTTCACCTAATATATAATCAATCTGTTTTTTTGCCATATTAAGCAGCTCTGTATTTTGATTTTCTTTGCAATATACGAAAATAAGCATAGATTCAGCTGCTGCATATCTTAAAACACCCCAGTTTGCAAGGTACTTTAATCCACCTGGTGTAGTTGTCAATTCATTTTTCCAATAATTAAAATTAAACATCACAGCGTCTTTATAAATCTGTTTACCTGTTATCTGTGCAAGTCTCAATGCTGCAGGAACATACATATCATCCCAGCACATTGTCCATTTATCTTTTAGCTTATCTTCATTCATAGTGTTGCCTAAAACAATGAATTTTTCAGCATCTGCAATATATGCTTCATCCTTTGTAGCAGTATATAGCCATGTAGCTGCCCATGCTAAATCATCTCCATAGCTAGTTGCCATATAAAAGGACTGTCCTTGTCCAACACCTTGATTTGCTTTTCCCAGTTCATAAAGTTCCTTAGCTGCCTTTAAGCAAGAGTTTGCATATGCAGCATCTTTGTTTTTATAGTTTAAATACATCAAAGCTAATGCTGCAGAAGTTTCCCCTAAAATATCAGATGCTGGATGACTTGGGTCTGCCTTATATAATGCTGGCCTTGGATTTGGCTGAACTTCTGGAGCCCCCCAATAGGTATGATCATCATTACCTTCTCCAATTTGATAATAGAAGGTATTAGCATCTGGATGTGATTTTAGAAAATAATCAGTAAAATACTTTAACTGTTCATACATCTTCGCTGTATTTCCAGTAGCATCAAATGAGTCCTTAAATTCATATAGTGCCCATCCCAATACAGCCGCTGTATAGCCCTGAGGTAATCCAAACTTTACATGGTCACCAGCATCATGGTAACCACCTGTTAAATCCAACCCAACATCTGCACCGTCATTTACATGACAAGCACTTCTCCAATCGAAGAAATTATTATTAGCAACATCTTTTCCGCATTTATTTGCATCGTAAAATACAATGGAATCTTTCAAAGCAATTGAGTAGTCATTTGCACTAGCAGCAAATGCACTTCCTGCTGGTACAAGCGAGGTAGTAAACAATACTCCGCTGAGTAATACAACTCCAATTCTTTTAGCTAACTTTTTCATTTTGCAGTCATCCCCCTTATGATTTTTTTAACTCATTGATAAAAACAAAAATTTAGATGTAAAATTTTCATATTTATCAATATTTTTACTTATCATAGCAAGCAATTTCTAAGATTCATATGGATTTATATAAATCTCAATGAATCTTAGAAATCCGCTTATTCTTAGATATTGATATGATAAAGTAAACTCTAACTACATTTGCTTCCTTGAAAAATAATATAATTATTATTCATGTACGGCTTTTTTAGCCATCAAGTAATATCTTCTTTAATGCAACTAAGTCTAAAACATTAACTTCTCCATCTTTATTCATATCAGCTATTTCAATGTCAATACCTGTAGATGGATCCAGCAAATACTTTTTCATTGCTGCAAAGTCTATAGCATCAATGTTTCCATCCCCATTTAAGTCACCTAAAAGCTTATCAGAAGCACCTTTTGCAGGCTCCTCTCCATAAACTAACTTACCATTTCTGTAAACAGTAATCTTTTTAGTTATTGAATATTCTTTACTAATACCTTCTCTACTCCAGTCATTAGTAGGATCCCAATGTGGTTTCCAATCCTTGTCTAGGTTTGCAACTAGGCCAAAGTGGAACTCTCTGTCACCATAGAATGCATTTCCAGACCAGTCAGCTTCAAAGTATGCAATATTATTTTCTTCATCCCACATATATGGGCCTTTAACTGCTACTGGCTTGTTCTCATTTGCTTTTGCTTCATCGTACATTACATCCACACGAACATCCTCTAATGTTTGTCCTGCTTCAATAAGTTCTGAAATATCAAAGAAATACTTAAATGATAATCCATCAACAAATTGAGGAGGTCTTGAAGTTTCATTATGGATATTTACTGTTATCTGCGTTCTTTCTTTGTTTTCCTGCTCTAGCTTTGCTTCTGCATAGAATTCATCCTCATAAGGCTCTTTTGGAGGGAAATTTTCAAGAGGCTCCATACCTTCACCAAAGTACTTGTACATTCCCGCTAATGCACCTACAAAACCTGCATTGTAGTCAACTGCAACCTCATTGGAAATATAGTCTGTTGTTTCATCATTATGCGAATCATCCGAATCAGGTCCACCAACCAAAGCTCCCCAAAGTGTATGTCTGTGCTGTTCAGGAACATCCATGTTAAGAGTCTTTGATCCATGTGCAGCACGGTGGTGTGGGTGTAAAGCATAATTATCAGAATAACCAACCTCATAGCTTCTGCCTAATGGATTATCTCCTAATATATAATCCATCTGTGTTTTTGCCCAATCAGTGACATCCATATTGCCAGTATATTTTGTATATACTACTGCACATAACTGAGCTGCTGAATTGTAACGAGCAGAACCATAATTGTTAAGCATACTGAAACCTGCAGGGGTCTTTGCTAAGAATGTATTATCCGTTTTGTCAGCATGCGGTATCCCTGACCAATACTCAAGATTCCATCTAAATAAATACCAATCTCTCTCTGTATTTGTTATAGGAGCTAATTTAGCAAAAACTCCTCCCCATACTGTATCCCAGCAATGTACCCAGATATTCTGCCATGTATTCTGTGTGTTCTTAATAATTCTTCCCATATACCCAGTATAAACGCCGTCATCACTAGTAGAAATTATATCATCAATATATGACTGTTCACCTGTAGCAATATTGAGCCATACAGCTGCCCATGATAATTCATCTTCATCAAAACTCGAACCATAGAAACCACCAGAATAACCTAAACCACGATTTTCAACTGCAAACTTGTAAAGTGCTTTTGCAGCTGTAAGGAATGGTGCTGCATACTCTGGTTCAGTATCCTTAAAATTCAAATAATGAATAGCCATAGATGCTGCTGCGCCTGCACATTGGTCACTAGCAGGTGTTTCTTCAGTAGCAAAATAAGCAGGACGTGGAACTAATTCTTTAACATTTAATTCAGGTGGCTGCCACCAGTTATGATCCTCGTTTCCTTCTCCAACCTGATAACAGAAGGCAACAACTTCACCTTTATCATCTAGGAAAGTTGAACGTAGTAAATAATCATTTCCCCATTTTAGAAGATCTATCATGTGATCTTCTTCATTAATTTTTTGATAGGATTCTCTGAACTCATAGAATCCCCATCCTATTGTAGATATTGCATAAGTCTGCGGCAATCCAAATTTAACATGGTCTCCTGCATCATGGTATCCCCCACGTAAATCCAAGGTTCCATTTCCATCTGGATCTAAGAACTTTTTATTTTTGTCTATAAAGGACTGCGACATATTTGTTCCAGTTTTCTTCGCAGTCATTGGAGTAAGTGGTACTTCACAATCCTCAACATGACAATCACCTCTCCACTCAAGCCTTCCTCCTGTTATTCCAGGACCGCACTTATTTGCATCATAAAAATACATTGATTTTTGAAGTGCTTCGGCATAATTGATATATGGAGTTCCTGTTGAAGCAGCTGTTGCAGTATCAATATTTATACCAGTAAACAATGTTGATATAACAGATACTGCGGTAAGAAAAGCTATCGTTTTTCCAATATACCTTTTCATTTTCAAAATTAATTCCCCCTTTTCAATAAATCTATAGATGCAGTGGTACCTACTATTTATTTATAATGAGTAGGTACACACCAAATCTAATAGAAAAAATTATACATATTGCTACATAATGATTTATAAGCCTTAGATAAACAAATAAATATATTCGTTAATATTGGTTAGTTTAAAAGCTTCTTTTTCAATAATGCAAAGTCAATTGCATCTATATTTCCATCACTGTTCATGTCTGCATACATGTGTTTTATTTCAACATTATTATCCAGTAAATATTTCTTTAAGAGAGCAAAATCTATTGCATCAACACTTTTATCATTATTGATATCTCCAATTTCAAAGCCAGTGCTAAATTTGCCCATAACTCTGCCTTCAGATAATGCTGCCTGGTAACTATCAGTACCAGCAAAATTTGCAGTTATATAGCTATCCACACTAACTTCATTATTAAGCATGGTATCTGGTATATTTATATTTACTTTTGCAATACCTTCTCCATCAGTATAAGAAGATCTCATATGAATTACAAAACCAGGCTCAACATCTTTTGAAGACCAATGTATCTGCATTCCCTTAAGTGGACTTCCTGATGCATCAGTAAGCTTGAATTTTGCTTCACAAGATCCCTGTGAAATATCAAAATAGTTTTTCCCTTCAGGGTACACTGGCTTTAATATTGTTTGTGTAACTGAAGCTCCACCTGCTGGTTCTTTTCCAGCTAGTCTTATGAAGTTATCACCTTCATACACTACAAAATTTGGAGCATAGCTTCTAGTTCCACTTACGTAAGTCTTATCCCAATTCATATATGACCAGTCGTTAGTTACATCCCATTGATTAGATGCAGAACTTACAGTAAAGTCTACTTCAGGACCTCCCACTTCCCAGCCATAGCCTGGATAAATGTCTGTACCTGATAAATCGATTGTAAAATAATATACTTTATTTTCTTTATCCCATACAGTAGGTCCAGTTACCTTAGACCATTTTTGAGACTTTATACTTACATCGCTGATGTCATTTGTATCGAGTGTAAAGAAATAGCGTAATTTTAAATTATTCTTAGCACGAGCAGGCCATGCAGAGCGGTTTTCAACTGTCAATGAAAACTGAGTTCCTGATGTACCGTTAAAATATGTCTTTGCAAATACAGGGAATTCATCCTTTTCACTATAAGGCTTATCTGGCAATGGGAAACTGCTGTCTGGAATAGGATTTCCGCCGAATTCTGCATACATTCTAGCAAGAGCTCCTGTTATACCTGCATTATAATCTATTGCAACCTCATTACATATGTAATCGCTTACTAAATCATTAAAGCCATCTGTTGCAGTTGGGCTTCCAACAAGGGCTCCATATAGTATATGACGGTGTTCAGATGGAACATCCATTGTTTGTCCCCATGAACTGTGTGCTGTACGATGATGTGGATGTTGAGGATAATTTTCACCAAAACCAACCATATAGCTTGCTTTACGTGGATTATCTCCTAGTATGTAATTTATTTGCTTTACAGCAAAGTCATGATAGCGAGCCTTTTTAGTAGCATCAGCTAATTTGTCTGAATAAGTAAATGCAAACAATGCTGTAGTTGATGCATATCTAAATGAACCCCAATCGTCTAGTTTTGCATGCCCACCAGGAGTATATGTAATTTTTGTTCCGTCTGCATTATGCTCTGTACCGCCAACTGTCCACCAATTTAACCAGCGTTCAGCGTCCTGTGAATATTCTGCATTAGTAGGGTCTATCTGAGACATCAATACATAACATCCAAAGGATTGATCATCCCAGCAATGTGCCCATTTATATTTATGTACCGATTGATTTGCTTCTTTACCAATTCCGTTATAATACTCTTTTGCCTTATTTAAATAGCTAGCTCCGCTTCCTGCCTTCTGAGCTTCCATTCCTTTATAAAGCCATATAGATCCCCAAACCAATTCATCATTATAACCACTATGAGAGGTATATGCTGCTGCTCCCTGTGGATCAGTTTTTTTGATAACATCGGAGAACTTTCCTCTGTATTTATCACCAAAATCATATAGTTGCTTTGCATGAGTTAAAAGCTTGTCTGCATAAGTGGGATCTGAATCTCTGAAAACTATTGATGATGCAGCCATAGCAGCAGCTGTTCCCATTGCTACTTCTGTTCCAGGATTGTCTTTATCCAGCTTTATTGCAGTTCTGTCATTGGTAATATGTGTAACTTCTATTGGCATCCAGTTATTATGATCCATTGCAGTCATACCAACCTGTGCCCAAAAAACATTTTCACTTGTATGACACTTAATGAAATAATCATTTACCCATCTTAACTGGTTTTGAAGCCATTTCATTTGTCCACTTTTAACATACGCATCCTTATATTCTATAGCACCATATGCAAGTAAGCTGGCAGTATAAGCACAAGTTATACCAAACTTAATATTATCACCTGCATCAACCCATCCACCAGTTAAATCAATACCTTCCTTTTGTCCATCAGTTAACTGAGAATCTCCACGCCATGGAAGTCTTGTTGGAATATCTGATGTTGATATAGCTCCAGAACGTTGAGCCTCATAGAATAAAATTGATTTCTGTAAAGCTTCTCCATAGTTAAATAAAGGAGCAGCTGACGTTGTAGATTGAATTCCAAATTGAGTTACTATCAATGATGCAGCAAGGATAAGGGCATAGATTCTACTTTTTTTTACTTTAGCCATTGTACACCCTCCACTCATTTTACTTTTTAAAACTATATTAAAATCATTATTAAGTTAGCAATTACCTATTGTACATTTATTTCGCCTCTAGTGAATGTAGCAGTAATCTTATTTAAGGAGTTATCTCCAAACGCGCCTGCAGTACCGTTTGTTATTGTTGTTGTACCTTTTTGTGCATCTTTTTTAATTTTGAACTTTATATTCGAAATTATACCAGGCTTAGTTATTGTATCCTTACCATTACTACTACTTGTATATAAGTAACTTACCATACCTGTTGTTTCAATAACTGAATATTCTAAACTTGAATCTATATTTTCTGTAATATCTCCTGGCAATACTTCTACTACCTCAAGTACATTAGTATCATATTTAATATTAAAATTACAACTTCCTATACCAGCTTCAGGAACAGTCTCTACCTTCACAGGGATTATTACTGTTTCTTCTGCTGAAGCAGTAGCAGAACCTATAGTTATCTCTACGTCACCTTTTACTACTTCATTGCTTGCTGCATCTGTGCTACTAGTTGATGCATCATTTGTATCCTTCGTATCTGATTCAGAATTTGATGCTGTAGTTTGATCATCTACAGTAATTGTTGCAGCTGCATTATCAGCTACTGATGAATTATCAGAATTAGATGTTAGCTTCACTATCCCAAATATCGCTAATCCACAAACAATAATAATTGATACGATTAATATAGTTTTTTTCATGTCCTTATCTCCTCATTTGATGATTTTTTTAATTAACAGAATAGACTTTGGTTATATAACCATTTAATCCTTCTGATGTAACTACACATTATATATAGAATAAAATAACTAGTTTTTCTTTCTGCTTATATTCCTATATATTAATTGCTATCTCATAGCGCCTGCTTAATCAGAGCCAGTTCTACAATATGAAATAATACTTTAGCTATTATGCAAATTAAGATAATAAATTCATATTTTAAATGTCGTCGGCGTATATGGAGTTAGCCTTTTAACACCAAAATATATGATTATTATTTTGAAATCAGACTGCCTTTTTCTACAAACTTTTAGGCAGATTGTATACTCATAAATTTTCCATTTGTATTGGAGAATAGCTTAAAACATTAAAAAATAAGATTATGCAAACATAGTGCATTTAAAACACTAAAAAGCAATATACGTTTTATTACATTTTTGAATATGTATGATAAGCTTAAAAAATGCGATGTATAGATTTTGGTGCATTAATCATTCTTATCGCATTTTGAATAAGTTAAGCAATGACCATACACTATTATTATTTTGTGTGTCACTGTCGATACCAGTGAGATATAGATTATTTAGATTTATCTTAAAACCCGACATTCTTTATGCAGAATTCGCACACGTTATTTCATACTTTTTTGAAAAATCAACTTAGAAATGATTTGAAACAAACTACAATGCTTCTAAATTTATACAGATAGGAACTATAGAAATGCATGAAGCATTTCTATAGTTCCATTTTTAAAATCCTAGAATCTTAGAAGCTAGTAATAGCACCTAATAAATACTGCTTAATTCTTGCGAAGTCAAGAGCATTTACATCGCCATCACCGTTAACATCTGCATTCTTCATATTTATTTCTTTACCTGTTAACATGTACTGTTTAACAGCGGCAAAGTCTAATGCATCTACATTGCCATCACCATTAGCATCACCTAATAATCCACCTGGATTTGATCCACCTTCATCGTTTGCTTTTTCATCAAGGTAAGATGTTATCCAAGCTAAAGGAGCATTCCAGTTAATTGTTACTTCGTTTGTTGACCATGATTCGATATGATCCATGAAGCATTTTTGTGGTGGTCTTGAACCTGCAGACCAACCTGATCCCTTAACCCAAGGATCTTGTAATCCAGAGTTAGGTCCACCTGATAAACATCCAGCAGGTGCTGTTGGGAATGAATTATCTGCTTGATAAGCCCAGAAACGGTGATGTGGGTTTTCAAGTGGATTATCACCATAACCTGTTACATAGCTCTGAACATTAGGGTTACGTCCTAAGATATAGTCCATAGCTGTAACTGCACCGTTTAGATATTTTGCATCGTTACTGAATTCATATGCATATGCCATAACAATTGCTTCGTTAACAATAAATGAGTTTGAACCCCATGGATAACCAATTATTTCTATTCCGTTAACAGCAACTCTGCTCTCTTCAATTGGTGCTCCATAACCTTGTTTATTAGATATAGCTATAAAATCATCTGCTGCTTTCTTTATATTAGCCTTAGCTGTAGCAACATCAGCTGCTGGTAAACCATTTGGAACAAGTGCAAGTGAAATTGTTCCAAGACCTGCAGTATTACCCCAGTCAAAACATCCTGTAACTCCAAGAGCTTCTCCACCAGTTAATGAACTTGGTTCTTCAAGATAATGCTTTGAAGTCTTAATATAATCTAAATATTTAGCTTTTCCAGTAGTAACATATAATTCACAAGCTGCCCAGTAGAAATCATCTAGAACATAATCGTCACCGTATGCTCCACCACCGGAACTCTGCTCCATAGGAGCTAATATATTAGGATTCTTAACTGCTGCATCCCATGCTGTTTCTGCTGCTGTTAAGCATGTATTAGCAAAGGAAGCATCAAATTCTTTCCATAGACGTGAACCCTGTGCAGCTATTGCAGCAAGATTCAATGTAGCTGCTGTACTTGGTGGTTGTAACCAACGTGGTTGTTCATCCTGGTCAGGACGTACAGCAAGTGCTGTCCACTTTTCGTCATGTGCTTTATGGTGAACCATACCAGCTAAAGTATTACCAGCTGGAACTTGCATCTTCAATAAAGTCTTTAAGTTGTAACGTGATTCATCGAGAATGTCAGGTAAGCCATTTCCACTCTCAGGAATATTCATTGTATCATCTGCATAAGGAGCTATAGATACATCTCCTAAATACTTTGCGCGCTCATATTGATTTTGTACTGTCCATGTTGAAATACCGCCATTAACAACATATTTACCATGGTCACCAGCGTCGTACCAACCACCAGTTATATCCAATGAATAATTAGCTTGATAATTCTTTGTTGGGTCTGGCTTAAGTACATCGTTTGGATGTCCTGCAGGACGTGTTAAATCTTGACGGTCAGCATATGGCATCTCAATCTTTATACCACTTCTGTTATGATAGAAATATTTAATTGCATCATATTTCAATTTAGTATATAAATCTGTTCCGATATCAAAAGGTAAACTCTCATCAGAACCTACAACCAATTTATAATTTTTGCCTTCAACATTATATGTTGAGAAGTCAATAATATGAACATCATCACCAGATGATTTATCAAAGCCCTTTACAGTTGTTTTTCCTGTAGCAACAACTGTTCCAGAACTGTTCTTTAATGACCAGTTTTGTGGAGTTGTTGAACTTGATACTAAAGTTGCAACTTTAGCTAAGTTAGTGAAATATCCTACCTGATTTACACGAATTGCATTTGTTGGTTCTGGCACTGGCTCAGGATATCCCTTGAACTGAGGATCTGACAAATAAATGTCATCGAATTTTAATGTGTATGGAGTTGCTGAAGTAACACAATCTCCACCTAAATGGAAAGCAAATTCGATAGTATCCTTAGTAGTATTAGCTGTGAAAGTTTCTGTTACAGTCTTCTTAACGCCTGCCTGTAAATCTACTTTAGCCCAGCTTCTGTTATTGTAGTTCCAATATTCCTCATAAGGTTCACCTTGGTCACCTATTTTAGGATATATTTGGCAATTTGCTGTTGAAGTTACTGAGAACTTAACAGTATATCTGTGACCGCTTTCTAGTCTTAGACCTCTATGACGTAACTGAACATCCCATCTGTTAACACCTTTGTTCTTGATTGTTACGTTGTATGTTCCACCTGAAATGTCAAAATCAGCCTTACCTTGGTCTGATTCAACAACGTGCCATGGAAGGCCTTTTCCTGAATCAAATGTGTTTTCTTGAATTAGTTCACCAACACTGAAGTAGTTACCAGTGTACTCTACTGCAAATACTGCTGAACTAAATGCACTTGTTAGTAGCATAACTACTGCTACTAATAATGAAATTCTTTTGCATAGCCTTTTTTTCATACTTACCTCCTATAATTTTTGGTTTTATTTAAAGCCTGATGCTGTTGCAATTCATCACGTAACCACATTCGTTGTGAGATATTCAGCGCATTAACATGCCAAGTTTTGTGGTTGGAATATGTATCGCAACAGTATCATACTTTATAACTGGATAATGTGCTATTTTACTAGCTTACATATTCAATATCAGTCCCTCATTCCTATATGTAAATAGCTAAATTTAAGAAAATAATTTTTGCTATGAAAGGCGGATATTAAGCAATATCTTTTATAAATTTGGATAGCATTAATCCATAGTGGGTTTGAAAATACAGATTTTCTATCCGCTTTTATAAACAGTTACATAACCTTTACTAAGGGACTATAACAATTAACTTTTATCATTTCTACTAATCTAAATTATTATCAAGCTTTTACAGGCAACTCTGTAGTAGTGCCTAGCAAATACTTCTTTAAAGTAGCAAAGTCTAGTGAATCAATGCTACCATCTTTGTATGTATCAGCAGCTTTTAAATTGATTGTTGTACTATTATCTAGCAAGTATTTCTTTAATACTGCTAAATCAATTGAATCAACGCTCTTATCGTCATTAACATCACCATATAAAACATCTTCTACAGGTGGTGTACCTCCTGCTGGCTCTGTACCGAATACTTTAACGCCATTATCATAAACAGGAATGTATTGAGTTAATTCTACTGTACTACCAGCTTTGATTCCCTTATATGAGAAATCATTTGTTGGATCCCAATAATTTGTTCCATCAGGTGCTGATATCCTGAATTGTACTTCTCTTCTATGTGCAGATTGTCCACCTGGATAAATATTCTCACCTGTCATATCTATATTGACATAGTAAATATTTTTTGAAGTATCCCAAGGTAATACTTTGGATATTGTAATTCCTTTACCTTCTGAATAATTCATTCTAACTGCAAGGCTTAATGGGTCAACATTAGCATTTACAACTTCTGTAAGATCCATAAAGTATTTGAATGAAAGCTTGTCTGTCACTCTTGCAGGCCATCCTGTCTGGTTATATACAACAGCCTTTATCTCAGTATAAGTAGGACCAGTTGAATTTAAGCTTGCTTTAATAATTATTTCGTCGTTTGTTATCTCTTCAATTGCCTTAAAGTTTGGAATTGGATCTCCACCGTATTTTTCATACAATTTTGCCAATGCTCCAGTAAAACCAGCATTGTAATCATCTGCTATTTCATTATCTACAAAATTATCTATTTTATCAGAATAAGCATCCTTACTGTCAGGTCCTCCAACTAGTGCACCATATATTGTATGGCGATGATAATCTGGATTAGTCATTTGATCAGTCCATGAACTATGTGCTGTTCTGTGATGTGGATGCTTAGGTGGATTTACACCATATCCTACCACAAAACTTCTTCCTGTACTTCCAAGGGCATAATCAACTTGACTCTTAAGGAAGTCATTATATATGGAAACCTTTGATGGTGTACATAATTCACTTTCTGCCCAAACTCCAGCAAGAAAAGCTGTTGTTGTAGCATGTCTTAGTGAACCCCATTGGAATAACCATGCTAATCCTTTTGGAGTGTATGTAATTCTCTGTCCATCAACTCCAGTTGTCCAATAATCTAAATGTCTTTCAATGCTTTCAATATAAATTGGTTTTTTTGTAATTCTCGCTAGCAGTAATTCAGCACCATAGTGTACATCATCCCAGCATTGTCCCCACTTGTATGCTATAGTTTCTGACTGCTGCTCTCTTCCCCAATTATCCACATAGGATTCTGCTTTAGTTAAGTAAGTGCTATCGTTTGTTGCCATATAAATCCAGGTTGCTGCCCAAGATAATTCATCCCAAAATGCAGAAGAACTATAGAAATTAGCAGCTGCCTTTTGATATCCAGTATCGCTTCTTGTTGCATCAGCAAAAGCAAATAGTTCTTTTGCATGTTTTAAGCATGTAGCAGAATATTCTGGATCACTGTCTTTAAATACTATTGCCGCTGCTGCTAATGATGCAGCTGTTCCAGCTGATACAGCTGTTCCAGGGTTTGAACTGTCTAGCTTATATGCAGGCCTGTCCATCTGCATTACTTCCGCAGGGCCCCACCATGCATGGTCAACTGTACCATTTCCAACCTGATAATAGTATACATTTGGTGAAGGATGACATTTTATAAAATAGTCATTAGCCCATTTTATAGCATCCTTTATGTATTTCAATTGGCCGCTTTTTTCATATGCCTCTTTATCTTCATATAATGACCAAGCTAACATTGTTGATGTATAAGACATTGGTAAATTAAATTTTACGTGATCTCCAGCATCATACCATCCACCAGTTAGATCAAGTCCTACATCTGAACCATCTTTTAATCCAGAGTCACCTCTCCAGTTATCGCGTTTATCAGCTGGGAGAGCTCCAGAACGCTGGAATTCATAAAACATAATTGATTTTTGCAATGCTTCACCATAATTAAAGGTAGGAGCAGCAGTTGCTTGTGGTTTTGGAATCAGTGTTAAAATCAGTGCAGCTGCTACTGTAACAGCCATAATTTTCTTCACTGCATTATTAACTTTGCGCATTATTTTATTACCTCCCTTAAACTCTTACTAGCATTTTTATTTGCTAAGCAAAAATATTTTTAAGTTAGCAAAATCAACAGCATCTATGTTTCCATCTTCATTCATATCTGCTGCTTTTGTGTCTATTTCATTGAATGATTGTGACAAAAGAGCTTTCTTTAATGCTGCAAAATCTAGTGCATCTACTGATCCGTCTTTATTAACATCACCTTTTGTAAATGTAGGAATTTCTACTTTGTAGTTATATAGATTTGGAAAGTTTCCGGTTGTATATAGTAGTACAAGCATTCTTAGTGAATTTCCAAAATATACATAAGAACCTTGATCTTTTACTTTTACATTTTCATTATAAGCACTTTTTGCATATTCACTGTCTGTACCTGTCATAGCTGCTGCAGCTCCGCAAGATACAAATGTAGCTGTGTGATTTGAATTTATCTGATTTCCTGTTATTGTATATCCATCTTTAATATTTGTGATACCTATTTTCTTAAAGAAATTAGATATTTGATCGCAGTTTGTTTTCGCTTTTGCAGTACCGTACCAACTGTAGTCTATTGCTGTTCTCCATTGATAACGGATTGCATCGTATAAGAAGTCGTAACCCATTCCGTTTGCTGGTCCACCTGCTGCAGTACACCAGTCTGGAACAAGACCTGTATTTGGATTTTTAGCTCTGTCTATTATCTCATAGCACTTATCAGCAACTTTAAGCCATTCTGAATTTCCTGTGAAATCTGCGTAAATCCTATACCATGCTGGCGCAAAATATGATGGATTTACACAACTAGTTCCTCCCCAAGTATCACCGTTTTTAATTATATATGTACCTCTTTCAACCATGTGGTTGTAAATCTTACTGATATATGACTTCGCTTCTGATTCATAGTTAACTGAACCGTTTGAACCCCATTTTTTATGAGCAAATACTAGCGCAACTGCAATATCTTCATCAGCATCAGTTGCTGCACCTATTCCATCATTGCCTATTATATTTCCATTTGCATCAATATGCCAAGACATTAATCCATTTGAATTAAAATAACATTTTACATATCCATATAAGTCATTAAATAGTTGCTGCTCTCCGAAATATACTGCAAGTAACATACCATATCCAAGACCTTCTGATACGGTATCATAGTTAGTAGCAGCATCTCTCTGAACTCTTTTAAAACCTCTTGCTCCATTACTTGTTATGTGTGCGCTCTTCCAAGATTCCCACTCTGCTTTTACAAGCTGGTTAGCTGATGATTGGTCATCTGCCAACGAACTGAACGCACCATATGGATACTTTGCATTATATGGGAATGGAGCTGCATCTGCTGCATTTACAAGAATAGTTGGCAATATCAAAGATATTAAAAGTACTACTGTCATTACGAACGTCTTAGCGCTTTTAAATTTCATGCTACTCATCATACTTTTACCCTTATCCTTTATTTTATTTTTAGTAGCCATATAGTCATTTAATTCAATGAATATAAAACTAAAGTCCGGATAGTACCGGGATGGAAATCATTCCAAATACTTATCCGGACTATAATTATTTCTTAAATAAAGACTATATTATCTTAAAGACAATTATAATTATTGGTTAAGAAAGTAATATCTTCTTTATTGCTGCAAAATCGATAGCATCAATTGATCCATCATCATTTACATCTGCATTAGCAGCATTCCATGATGCAACATTATTTCCTAATAGATACATCTTCATTGCTGCAAGGTCTAATGCATCAACTGAACCATCATCGTTAACATCACCTTTTAGTGATGGACCATCAGTTGGGAATAACATTGCATAAACACCACAAGCAACAGCATACTCAGCTTGAGCCCAGAATCTGTGATATGTGATTGTTGGAGCATCTTCATCTCTTCCTGTTTGCAAGTATCTTTCAACCTGAGGCCAGTTAGGATCCTGCTTGTATTTTGAACGAATGTCTATAAACTTAATACCTGGTTGAATCTTGTCACCATTAGGCATTGTTCCTGACCAACCTGCAGGAACATATACTTCCTGATTGAAACGGCTATAGTCTAAGCGTGTTTCTGGTGCTCCTATACCCTTTTCATCTGCATAGTTAACCCATATAGTATCAAGAAGTTTCTTAGCAGTTTCTTTTGCTGCTTGATTTCCTGATGCAGCAGCATAGTAAGTTAATGCATTGATAATTGAAGAAGCAACACCTAAGTCTCTTCCACGAGCTGTTACTATTACATGTAAGTTTGGATTACCAGTGAATGATGAGAATCCATTCCATGTATCAGGTTGTCCTTCCCAATCTATTGTTGTAGGAATTGTAAATGTTCCATCTTCAAATTTAATTTCTGAGATAATCCATGCTGCCCATTTATCAGCTAAGTTCTTAAGTCTTGAATCGCCAGTCTCGTAATATAATTGCATTATACGCTGCATTGACCATGCTTGCATACCAGGCCATGTATTACTACCTGGGTCAGCATATACAGGATTTTCTACATAACCCATACCATAGAATGTAGATGTTCCTGCTGGCCATGTCTCGTAACGACCATTGTATGAGTTACTAGCTCCACCTGCTATAGCACCTTCAGCAGACTGTAACCATTGATAGAATTCAATTTGTCTATCTAAACTCTTAGCCCAGTCAGCTGAACTGTTAGCTGCCTTTGGTTTAAAGTCAGCATCTGCTGATAGAACATAAGCTGCAAATGGATTCTGATATCCGAAGTGGTTGTGGCTTGATCCAATAATCCATGACCATTGTGAAGTAACTCCACCACCCCATGCATAATACCATGAGAGCAAGTACATACAAGCATCATATCCTGTACCTGCTTGTTTTGAATCTCCTACTTTTCTAAAATACTTATCGAACATTGCATATCTTAAATAGTCACCCATCTTAGATGCTTTTTGTACATAAGTGCTTATATTTATACCTTTTGCCTTTGCTACTTGATTTGCAAGGTAAGTAGCTTGAACGGCACGAGCATCTGCATCCGGAGCATTTGTATACTTAAATTGTTGTGCATATGAACTGTCACCTGTAAACAGGTCGAGGAATCCATTTCTACCACCAAACTTCATTGCATCCCAGCATGGTTGTGGTATTGTTTCCCAAGTTGACTCCTGCTCACCTCTTTGGAATGTGTTGATGTATGAATTCTTAGAAGTTCCATCTCCTCTGTTACCAAATCCATACCAGTTATCAACGTCTAGGAGCCAGTGCATACCATATATCATGCTAGTTCCATAAGCTGATTTTAATCCACTATTTATTGGGTCTCTTCCAACAGGAGCACTGGTGTCTAGCTGTGCTGGATACTTGCTTGGGTCCTGCCATTCTGGAGCATATGTAGCTGGTTTGTTAGGATCATATCTGCTCATACTAGTTTCAGGCTGATCCAATTCTGATGGGATTATATACTTTTCAGCTATCTCCCATGATTTTTTAAATCCGGAGAAATCTCCATTTAATCTTCCGTTCATAGCTTCTAACCACATGTAATAACTGAAAGCTTCACTTGTAGTTACGTGACCATAATCAGGAGCTTCTACGTTCATTGTTTCAATTGTATGGTATGGAACTCCATCTGGACTGAAATATCCGCTATTTGGAGCCATTATTTTACTATACATAGTGTTAAAACGTTCAGCATATATTGGGTTCACTGGACCTGTGATTTCATCACCAGGTGCTGCTAATACAGCTGAAGGAACCATTACTGATAATGACATTGAAGCTGCAACGGCCATTGCACTAATTCTCTTAATACCTTTTCTCATCTTTGCATTTCCCCTTTTCTATAATTTTTTGTTGTAACTTATTTAACAATATTCCTTCGCCTTCATGGTTGAAAACAACCATGAAGGCAAGAAATATATTAAATCAGAACTATTAGTTTAGTTTCACACTACCGTTTGTAAATGAAACATCCTTAATTTTTGCCATATTGCCATCACCGAAAGCTCCGCCTTCTGTGAAGGAAACAGCAGCAGTTTTACCTGTTCCCAATACTGTAAATGTAATATTTGCTAATACTCCATCAGTAGTGATAAGCTCATCTCCTATAGTGTTGTCAAGGAATACAAAGCTTATTGTACCAGCTGTAGCGTTTATCTTAGTTGAGAAGTTAACTGGTGCATTTACAACTATGTCTCCAGCAGTTACTTTTGTTGCTGTTAGTAATGTAGGATCATAGTTCATGTAGAAATTGAAAGTACCAACATTTCCAACCTTTGATACGTTCTTCATTGTTACAGGTACTGTAACTGTAGTACCAGCAGTTCCTTGTGCTGTTCCTATTTCTAATGCTAATCCAGTAGGAACTGGTGTTGATGCATCTATAGCAACACTACCATTCTTTAATTCAACATCAGCTATCTTTGCCATGTTACCATTTCCGAAAGCTCCGCCATCGTTGAATTTAACAACTGTTGTTGTCTTTGCAGTTCCAACTACTTCAAAAGTAATATTTGCTAATACACCATCAGTAGTAATTAGTTCGTCACCTATTGTATTGTCTAGGAATACGAAGCTAACTGTTCCCTTAGCTGTATCAATCTTTGTTGAGAAGTTTACAGGTGCATTTACAACTATATCACCTGCTGTTACTTTTGTTGCTTTTAATTGTGCAACGTCATATCCAACATAGAAGTTGAATGTTCCAACGTTGCCTGCTTTTGCAACATTCTTCATTGTTACAGGTACTGTAATAACGTCTCCAGCTTTTCCTGATGCTGTTCCTATTTCAACGCTAAGCTTTGCAGCTGGTGTTGTATCTTTTATAGTTATAGTTAATACAGGGTTTTTATCTGCTGTACCAAAATCAAATGTAAGTGCTTTTGTACCAACTGCTAATGTTGATAAGTAGTTCTTTGATATTGTTACTGTGTTTCCTGATACTGTGTAATCAGTTCCACTTACTAAACCAGTAATACCTTTGAAAGTATTTCCGTTAGCTGTATAAGTAACTACTACATCTGCAGGAGTAAACTTATCAAAGTTTGCAGTTGTTGCGCTTAATGTTGCTGGTACTATTACAGGAGCTCCTTTTATAGCAACACTACCATTATTTAATTCAACATCAGCTATCTTTGCCATGTTACCATTTCCGAAAGCTCCGCCTTCGTTGAATTTAACAGTTGTTTCTCCTTCTTCAGTTCCTATTACTTCAAAAGTAATATTTGCTAATACACCATCAGTAGTAATTAGTTCGTCACCTATTGTATTGTCTAGGAATACGAAGCTAACTGTTCCCTTAGCTGTATCAATCTTTGTTGAGAAGTTTACAGGTGCATTTACAACTATATCACCTGCTGTTACTTTTGTTGCTTTTAATTGTGCAACGTCATATCCAACATAGAAGTTGAATGTTCCAACGTTACCTACTTTTGCAACATTCTTCATTGTTACAGGTACTACAACAGTATCTCCAGCTTTACCTGTAGCTGTTCCTAATTCAACGATAAGGTTTTCAGTAGGAACTGGTGTTGTATCTTTTACAGTTATAGTTAATACAGGGTTTCTACTTGAACCAAAATCAAATGTTAATGAAGTAGTTCCTAAGCTTAATGTTGAAAGGTAAGCCTTTGATATTGTTACTGTGTTTCCTGATACTGTGTAATCAGTTCCGCTTACTAAACCAGTAATACCTTTGAAAGTATTTCCGTTAGCTGAATAAGTAACTTTGATATCATCTGGAGCATACTTATCAAATGTTGCTGATGTAGGATTTATTTCTGATATTGGATCTGCTACACTTTCTTTAATTGTTACACTACCATTTTCAAAATTAACTACAGATATCTTCTTCATGTTGCCATCACCAAAAGCTCCGCCTTCAGTGAAAACTACAGGTGTTGTTACTTCTTGTGTTCCTAATACTTTGAATTTGATGTTTGCTAATACACCATCAGCTGTAATTAACTCATCACCTATTGTATTGTCTAGGAACACAAAGCTGATCTTACCGTCTTTAATCTGTGTTGAGAAGTTTACAGCTGCATTCTTAACGATTTCACCAGCTGTTACTGATACTGCTTCTAATAGATTCTTATCATATCCAACATAGAAGTTGAATGTTCCAACATTACCTACTTTTGCTACGTCTGCAAGAGTTACTGGTACTGTTATTTCATTACCAGCTGATCCTATAGCTGTTCCTATCTTAACGTTAAGTGCTACAACAGGACCTTCTGTTATAGTTACACTACCATTTGTGAAGTTAACTGTTGAGATTTTAGTCATGTTGCCATCACCAAAAGCTCCGCCTTCAGTAAACTTAACTGTTGTAGTTGTAGCTTTAGTTCCTACTATTTTAAATTTGATGTTTGCTAATACACCATCAGCTGTAATTAACTCATCACCTATTGTGTTGTCTAGAAATACAAAGCTGATTTTACCGTCTTTAATCTGTGTTGAGAAGTTTACAGCTGCATTCTTAACGATTTCACCAGCTGTTACTGATACTGCCTCTAATTGAGCAACATCATATCCAACATAGAAGTTGAATGTTCCAACATTACCTACTTTTGCTACGTCTGCAAAAGTTACTGGTATTGTTACTATGTCACCAGCTGTTCCAGCTGCTTTTCCTAATGCTACATTAAGAGCTACAACAGGACCTTCTGTTATAGTTACGCTACCATCTTTGAAGTTAATAGCTGATATTTTAGCCATGTTGCCATCGCCAAAAGCTCCGCCATCAGTGAACTTAACTGCTGTTGTTCCTGCTGTCTTTGATAATACCTTAAACTTGATGTTTGCTAATACTCCATCAGCAGTAATTAGCTCATCACCTATTGTGTTGTCTAGGAATACAAAGCTGATTTTACCGTCTTTAATCTGTGTTGAGAAGTTTACAGCTGCATTCTTAACGATTTCACCAGCTGTTA
The DNA here is from genome assembly GCF_005473905.2 of Ruminiclostridium herbifermentans. NCBI lineage: Bacteria > Bacillati > Bacillota > Clostridia > Eubacteriales > Oscillospiraceae > Ruminiclostridium > Ruminiclostridium herbifermentans. The sequence continues at coordinate 382,649 of NZ_CP061336.1, read as the reverse complement.
CTGATACTGCTTCTAATTTAGTAGCATCATATCCAACATAGAAGTTGAATGTTCCAACATTACCTACCTTTGCAACATTTCCAAAAGTTACTGGTACTGTTATTACATCACCAGCTGTTCCAGAAGCTGTTCCAATTGTTACATCAAGACCTTCAACTGGTTTTGAATCCTTAATTGAGATAGTTAATGTAGGATTGCTTGTTGTTCCAAAGTCAAATGTTAATGTCTTTGTAGTATTTGTAGTTAAAGTAGCAAGATAACTGCTCTTAATTGTTACAGTGTTTCCTGATACTGTGTATTGTGTACCATTTGTTAAACCAGTAATACCTGCAAATGTATTTCCGTTAGGAGTCATAGTAACTACTACATCCTTAGGAGCATACTTATCAAATGTTGCAGTTGTAGGAGTTATTGATGCTGGCTTAATTTCTGGAGTTGATGTTGGCTCTTTACCAAATACAAGTGTTCCATTTTTGTAAGCTGTAATTGTTTCCCACTCTGTATATGAACCAGCAGCTTTATATGAGTAGTCATTTGCCATGTTGTAGTTGCTCCAGTCAGTCTTAGCTACTCTTGCCTGTAATTCTACTGATCCACCTGCTGGAATACTACCTGAAGAGAAGCTAATTTCAAGGTAAGTATCTGCATTTGAAGTAGTTGTGCTCATCTTAACGAATGAACCCTTTACAGCACTTGTTAATGCAGTGTAGTTTCCACCGTTTGCATCAGTTGCTGCTGCATGGTCACAGTAGAATACGTTTTCTGCTGCAGAATCTGAAGTAAAGTAGTATCTTACTTTAACATCTGCTAGGTTAATTGTGCTTGTACCTTTATTTACTATCTTGTAGCTTCCAGTAATAGTGTTGCCTGTTGCTGCCATGTTGTTGTTGTGGAACATAACAACTAGGTCTTTGCTCTGTTGTGGAGTTGTATCAACATATGTCACTATTAATACTGGGTTGCTTGTTGTACCAAAGTCAAATGTAAGTGATTGTGAACCAATAGCTTGTTTAGCTAAGTAGCTCTTTAAGAGTGTTACAGTGTCTCCTGATACTGTGTAATCAGTACCCTTTGTTAAACCAGTGATACCTACGAAAGTATTTCCATTAGGTGTCAATGTTATTTTGATATCAGCTGGAGCGTACTTATCAAATATTACAGCTGTAGGAGCTATTGTTGCTGGTTTAGAAGGAAGCTCTTCACCATCTATAGCCACGCTACCAGATTCAAATTTGATCTTAGTAATCTTAGCCATGTTGCCATCGCCAAATGCTCCACCTTCTTTAAATGCTACAGGTGTAGTCTGTTTGTAAGCGCCTAATACTTCAAATGTAATGTATGCTACTACGCCATCTTCAGTAATAAGCTCGTCACCTATTGTGTTATCAAGGAATACGAAGCTGATTGTTCCTTCTTTAATCTGTGTTGAGAAGTTAACAGCTGCATTCTTAACAATCTCTCCTGCTTCTACTTTAGTAGCCTTTAGAAGAGCCTTATCATATCCAACATAGAAGTTGAATGTTCCAACATTACCTACTTTAGCTACGTTTGCCATAGTTACAGGTACTGTTATTACATCACCTTTTTTACCTGCTCCATCACCTATTGTTACATAGAGATCTGAACCTAAATCAACTTTAGTAGCATTGATTGTCAATACAGGATTTGAATCCATACCAAAGTCAAATTCAAGTGATGTCTTACCTACTGGAAGAGTTGCAATGTAACTCTTTAATAAAGTAACTGTATTTCCAGATACTTTATAGTTAGCACTTGCTAAGCCTTTGATACCAGCGAATGTGTTTCCGTTAGGAGTAAGTGTTACAACAACATCTGCTGGATTATTTAAATTAACGTTTACAGTTGTAGGAGCTATTGTTGCTGGAAGTTTTCCATCACCATCTATAGCTACACTACCATTTACAAATTCAATCTTAGTTATTTTTGCCATGTTGCCATCGCCGAAAGCTCCGCCTTCGTTGAATTTAACAACTGTTGTAGTATCAATATTTCCTATTATCTTGAAGTTGATGTTAGCTAATACGCCATCAGCAGTAATAAGCTCATCACCTATTGTGTTATCTAGGAATACGAAACTAATTGTTCCATCCTTAATCTGTGTTGAGAAGTTTACAGCTGCATTCTTAACGATTTCACCAGCTGTTACTGATACTGCTTGTAACTGAGCCTTATCATATCCAACATAGAAGTTGAATGTTCCAACATTACCTACTTTAGCTACGTTTGCCATAGTTATAGGTACTGTTACTGTTTCACCAGTTTTACCTGCTGCTGTTCCGATTTCAACTTTTAAATCATCTGTTGGGATTACATCTCCCTTTATTGTTACACTACCATTTGTAAATGTAACGTCGGATATTTTAGCCATGTTTCCATCGCCAAATGCTCCGCCTTCGTTGAACTTAACTGTTGTTACTGTGTCTTTTGTTCCTATTATCTTAAACTTAATGTAAGCTACTACTCCATCAGCAGTAATAAGCTCATCACCTATTGTGTTGTCTAGGAATACGAAGCTGATTGTTCCATCCTTAATCTGTGTTGAGAAGTTTACAGCTGCATTCTTAACGATTTCACCAGCTGTTACTGATACTGCTTGTAACAAAGCCTTATCATATCCAACATAGAAGTTGAATGTTCCAACATTACCTGCACCTGCTACATCTGCGAAAGTTACAGGTACTGTTACTGTATCACCAGTATTACCTGATGCTGTTCCGATTTCTACTTTTAATCCTTTTGTTGGGATTGTATCTCCCTTTATTGTTACACTACCATTTGTAAATGTAACGTCGGATATTTTAGCCATGTTGCCATCGCCAAATGCTCCGCCTTCGTTGAACTTAACTGTTGTTACTGTATCTTTTGTTCCTATTATCTTGAACTTAATGTAAGCTACTACTCCATCAGCAGTAATAAGTTCATCACCTATTGTGTTGTCTAGGAATACGAAGCTAATTGTTCCATCTTTAATCTGTGTTGAGAAGTTTACAGCTGCATTCTTAACGATTTCACCAGCTGTTACTGATACTGCTTGTAATTGAGCCTTATCATATCCAACATAGAAGTTGAATGTTCCAACATTACCTGCACCTGCTACATCTGCGAAAGTTACAGGTACTGTTACTGTATCACCAGTATTACCTGCTGCTGTTCCAATTGCTACTTTAAGTCCTTTTGTTGGGATTACATCTCCCTTTATTGTTACACTACCATTTGTAAATGTAACGTCGGATATTTTAGCCATGTTGCCATCGCCAAATGCTCCGCCTTCGTTGAACTTAACTGTTGTTACTGTGTCTTTTGTTCCTATTATCTTAAACTTAATGTAAGCTACTACTCCATCAGCAGTAATAAGCTCATCACCTATTGTGTTGTCTAGGAATACGAAGCTAATTGTTCCATCCTTAATCTGTGTTGAGAAGTTTACAGCTGCATTCTTAACGATTTCACCAGCTGTTACTGATACTGCTTGTAATTGAGCCTTATCATATCCAACATAGAAGTTGAATGTTCCAACATTACCTGCACCTGCTACATCTGCGAAAGTTACAGGTACTGTTACTGTATCACCAGTATTACCTGCTGCTGTTCCAATTGCTACTTTAAGTCCTTTTGTTGGGATTACATCTCCCTTTATTGTTACACTACCATTTGTAAATGTAACGTCGGATATTTTAGCCATGTTGCCATCGCCAAATGCTCCGCCTTCGTTGAACTTAACTGTTGTTACTGTATCTTTTGTTCCTATTATCTTGAACTTAATGTAAGCTACTACTCCATCAGCAGTAATAAGCTCATCACCTATTGTGTTGTCTAGGAATACGAAGCTGATTGTTCCATCCTTAATCTGTGTTGAGAAGTTTACAGCTGCATTCTTAACGATTTCTCCAGCTGTTACTGATACTGCTTGTAATTGAGCCTTATCATATCCAACATAGAAATTGAATGTTCCAACATTACCTGCTTTTGCTACATCTGCAAAAGTAATTGGCACTGTTACTGTATCACCAGTATTACCTGATGCTGTTCCGATTTCTACTTTTAATGCATCTGTTGGGATAACATCTGCTTTAATTGTTACACTACCATTTGTAAATGCAACGTCAGAAATTTTAGCCATGTTTCCATCGCCAAAAGCTCCGCCTTCGTTGAACTTAACTGTTGTTACTGTATCTTTTGTTCCTATTATCTTGAACTTAATGTAAGCTACTACTCCATCAGCAGTAATAAGTTCATCACCTATTGTGTTGTCTAGGAATACGAAGCTAATTGTTCCATCTTTAATCTGTGTTGAGAAGTTTACAGCTGCATTCTTAACGATTTCACCAGCTGTTACTGATACTGCTTGTAATTGAGCCTTATCATATCCAACATAGAAATTGAATGTTCCAACATTACCAGCCTTTGCTACATCTGCAAAAGTGATTGGCACTGTTACTGTATCACCAGTTTTACCTGATGCTGTTCCGATTTCTACTTTTAATCCTTGTGTTGGGATTGTATCTCCCTTTATTGTTACGCTACCGTTAATTAAGTCAACGCTGTTTATTTTTGACATGTTGCCATTACCAAAAGCTCCGCCTTCGTTGAACTTAACTGTTGTTACTGTATCTTTTGTTCCTATTATCTTGAACTGAATGTTAGCTAATACTCCATCAGAAGTAATAAGCTCATCACCTATTGTGTTGTCTAGGAATACGAAACTAATTGTTCCATCTTTAATCTGTGTTGAGAAATTAACAGCTGCATTTTTAACTATATTACCAGCTGTTACTGATACTGCTTGTAACTGAGCCTTATCATATCCAACATAGAAATTGAATGTTCCAACATTACCTACTTTAGCTACGTTTGCCATAGTTATAGGTACTGTTACAGTTTCACCTGTTTTACCAGTTACTTTTCCTATTTCTACTTTAAGTCCATCTGTTACTACATCACCTTTAACAGTTAATGTATATACAGGATTTTTTGATGCACCAAAATCAAATGTTAAGTTATATGTACCATTTGAAAGTTTTGACATATAACTCTTTAAGATTTTAACTGTGTTGCCTGATACTGTGTAGTCAGTACCATTAATTAAACCTGTGATGCCTTTGAATGTATTTCCATTAGGTGTCAAAGTTATTGATAAGTCAGCAGGAGCTGTCTTGTCAAAAGTTCCAGATGTTGGAGCTATTGCAGGATCCTGTGTTTGTGTTCCGCCTGGCTCTTTACCTGATACAAGGCTACCGCCTAAATAAGCAGTAACTTTCTCATTAGCTACAAATGAACCTGAAGAAAGGTATGAATAGTCGTTAGCTAAATTAAAGTTTGTCCAATCGGTTCTAGAAGTTCTAGTCTGAACTGTTAATGTTCCTCCAGCTGGAAGACTACCGGATGTAAAGCCAACTTCAATGTATGTATCAGCATTTGAAGTAGGTGAGCTCATTTGTACAAACTTACCTGTTACATTGCTTGTAATACCAGTATAATCACTTCCATTAGGACCCATTGTTGCTGCATGGTCGCAGTAGAAATTTAATGCAGTGTCATTGTCCTTAGTAAAGTAATACCTTAATTTGAGATCTGCCAAATTAACAGCTGAGCTACCATTATTAGTCACTTGGAAGTTCGCGTTTATTGTATTTGCTGAAGTTTCTGAACTTCCATTGTTACTAAATTTGACATCTAGACTTGAAGCCGCAAAAGCAGTAAGTCCGGATGCAAATAATGTTACCAACATTGATAGTACCAATAAGATAGACGTTGCCTTTTTACGCATTCGCATTAATAAATACCTCCTGTTATATTATTTTTTTATGAAAACCATCTTTTCCACAAAGCCTGTCGGGGTAACACGCACATTCAGTCACATTATCGAAACAGCACAGTCATTATTATTTGTTCGTGCATGGTTTAAATAATAATTTATCCCCTTTTGCCGTAACGAACTAACTGAATTATTTATTTCACCCCCTTTTTTTATTTTTATTGGCTGAGTGGGTTATCTAAACTCACCAAATTTAATGGTTTTCACAGATACTATTTTGAAGAAATAATCCTAAAAAAGTATAAGAGTATTTCCCAATATAGACATGCGTTAAAATACCCCTCATTTACGCTGGTCAAATAAAAATAAGCTTACCCAATATTTAAAATGAATAGCTTATTTTTATTTCCTAAAAATCATAACATTTTCATAAGTTTTTAAGTCTATTATTATCTTTAGTTTACGCTGGTACCTATGATTTCATATTTTTTTGTCTTTTTTTCTATGTTTATTGAAGATACATTCCCTTTTCATCAGTATTTGTAAAAAAATCTTTAATTCCCTCAAGATTGCTTTTTAAAATTATTGTAACTGCAATGATATATTTTCTATTTCTTTCAACTGTCCGTTTATGTACATTAACTAGTTTCATTAAATCTGATAAAGGTAACATTCTCTTTCTTACCAATTTATCATTTAATATCTCATTCTCAGCTATTATTTTTGCAATTTGAATGCACAAACCACGTGAGTCTTTATGTCTAGGAGAGCATTCGACTAATTCCTCTAAAGTGATTCCGTATTCTCTTAACTGCTGTTCAAATAGCAATATTTCTTCTCTAATTTCAATCTTTTCATATTGATTAAAAGAATCACATATCAGGTATCTTTCTTCGAACCCTTCATCATCCTCAAAATATGAAAATGGAACGTCTTTTAAATACTTTTTGTTGAATCTGATGTAATCTATTATTCTATGTCTTATAACCATCTCTGCATATTTAAAGAAGTTTGAGTTCTTCTTTATATCATAAAGATCAATTGCCTCATTAAACGCTAATAAGCCAATGCTATATTCCTCATTGTTTTCGTCTACATATCTCCCAACCAAATGGGATAATGTTTTCAATATGTATGGCTTATAGTCATTAATGAATTTATTTTTAAGCACATTATCACCATTTTTTATCTTCTCAAAAATAGTGTTAATATTATTTGAATAGTTAACATTTTGATTCAAATATTCTACTTTCAAGCGTTTGTATCCCTCCTAAACTACAAATAATAAAAAATTAATAATAGATTTATGACAAACTAAGTAATTGAAATCAAAGATATTCTATGAGTTAAAGCCCTCTGCTAAAAAACTCATATACCCTGAAGGCGAAGTAGCTTTAGTTTAACGAATATAAGTTAGAATAGAAGAATAGTTGTAGGTAAGGTATATGTTGTTTAATATTAAACTTTCACTGAATCAAATTGAATTCAAATAATCGAAGACAATGAATTTATACTAACACGCAACGATAAATTTGCCTCCTTTATTGAATACATTTAATCCCATATAAGACTATAAGTGCATACTACCATAAGTAGAATATTTTGTATATGTTTTTGTTTTAATCGCCAACAAATTACACATTATAGCAATTTTTTGCACCATAATGGGACAGTTCCATATTTTTTTCTTTATATATTACAGTTTTTATGACAAAATTTTGTGCAATTCTAAAAACAATTTACACCCAAAGTCTTAATACATAGTTAACTTGATTCACTAGTTTATTAATACTACATAAAAGTATCTATCAATATAAGATTATAGCTATTTGTACCGCTTTCAAGGCAATTAACCAGCATAAGCATCCTCTCTTTTCACTTTTAATATTTTAACATACAAAACCCAGTACTATATTTTACCATAATACACGTCCAAATGCCATAGTTTTTGCAAATTCTTTTCATATTTCTCTATATTTTTACATTTTTTACATATAGTCAAAATTATACGCGAAATTAGCGCTCTTTTCAAGCTTATTTTCAAGTTTTTTAAAGAAAATACCGTTGAATTTTCACTCAAACTCTCTGCATATTTAAGCAACGCTGTATTATTCATTCTATTCTATTTTTTATCTGTCGTAAAACATATAAGTTGTGTATAGTATAGAAGAGACATTAATTTGAAAAATGTGAAATTAACATTTGTGCATTCATCGTTTCCTTCGTATTTTAAACTACTAATCGTATTTTTAACTACTACTTGTGTCGATGGCAATACCAGTGAAATGGAAGTTGGCAAAAAAAGTACAATATATACATATAGTACATCAAAGCCTTATTAGTTCTATCTACTAACAACATAACATCATTCCGTAAATTATTTGAAAGAAAAATAGACTTAACGATAGACTTATCCATAATAAGAGTTCAAAAGAAGTTATTACATTTTTTTATAATACATTATCAGACTCAAACCTTTTATTTATATACTTATTCTTCACAGCATACACTGCTAAAGAGGTTCTATCCGAAAGTCCAAGCTTACTTAGTATACTTGTGATAATATTCTTAACTCTCCCCTCTGTAATATTAAGATTAGCAGCTATTTCCTTATTGCTTTTCCCATAAACCACTAACTCTATTAACTTTATTTCTCTATCTGTCAATGCATATTCTGGTTTCTGATTATCAGGCTGGTTAAACTTATTAACTATATTCTGATAAACATTCTCATCAATAACATTAAGACCTTCTACAGTACCTTTTATAGTAGATATCAATTTCTCTGCATTTATATCCTTCAGAATGTATCCATCAGCACCATTTTTAAGAGCTGCCGACACCATTTCATCGTCATCAAACGTTGTAAGAACAAGAACCTTTATGTTAGCTGAAAAAGACTTTATCAATTTCGTTCCTTCAATTCCGTCGCAACAAGGCATTTTCAAGTCCATAAGCACAAGATCTGGTTTGTGTATTTTACACATCTCAAGTGCCTCATAACCATTCAAAGCTAGTCCAACAACATTAATCTCTTCATCACTCTCAATAATAAATTTAAACCCTTCGCCTATTAACCGCTTATCCTCTGTAATCAGCACTTTTATCAATCGCAATGAACCTCCTCTTCTAAAGGAATATAAACATTCAAATTAAATCCACCTTCACCGCTAGAACCATAAATAAGTTTTCCATTAACCGCTTTAACCCTTTGTTCCATTCCAATTAACCCCATGCCTTTTTTTATATGACTACTGCCAATGCCATTGTCTATTATAAAAAGTCTAATAGAATCCTTTTCAATAACAAGTGATATTATTACCTTTTTCGCTTTTCCGTGACGTACAGCATTTGTAATAGCCTCTTGACAAATTCTATATATAATCTCGTTATATTCAGATAAAAATCTAGTTCTATCGTCGTCAATATTCAGGTCTATTTCTATTCCTAAATAACTATAATCTATAACTAGTTTTCGTAGAGAATTAATTAAATTATTTTCTTCAAGATCTTTAGGTCCAAAACCCTTAATCGATCTTCTTAATTCTCTTAGTCCTGCCTTTGCAGTATGATTTACAGCATCTATTTTTTCCACTGCCTTTTTAGGGTCTTCAAGGCATGTCCTGCTGCAAACCTCAAGTTGTGTTATTATTAAGGTCATAGCATAACCTAGTGTATCATGAAGGTCCCTGGCCATCCTATTCCTTTCTTTTTCGGCAGCCAATTCCTCAACTACTTTTGTATACTCTCTTAATTGCTTGATCATATATTCAAGTTCTTCGTTCTTTTTATTTAACTGCTCCGTCCTTTCACAGACTTTTTGTTCAAGGGTAAAACTCCACTTCTCAATCTCCTCGGAATATTTTTTCAAGCGTTTATAAAGGCGCGCATTTTCAATTGATACTCCTGCCTGACTGCAAATCAACTCTAAAGCCTTTTTGTCTTCCTCATCAAATAATCCTGACATTAGCTTATTATCGAGATAAATTACTCCTAAAAGTTCTTTTTTATTTATAATTGGAGCACAAATAACAGATCTAATTTCCTGAGAAATAACACTGTGCTGCATATTTAGTTGACTATCCGCCAATGCATCATAAATGATAATAGGTTTTAACTCCTTTTCAACCTGTGAAATAATTTTTTTACTTAACTCATATGATGAATTTGTTATTTCATAACCATTAATATTTCGTACAACATTTACTTCAAGCTTTTTTTCGCCTTTCTCTGGATAGAGCAGCACAATACCCCTCTGTGCTCCTAATAACTCGATAGCATTATCCATTATTTTTTCAAGCAGTATGTCAATATCTAATATTGAACTTATAACACGGCCTGTCCTAACAATAGCATCAAATTTATTGCTTGCAATCAGCAAATCTATATTTTTGTCTTCATTATGTCCATAGAATTTTTCTAAATTGCATCCTATTGCTTCGTCGCATTTTTTTATGTACTCTTTAGCCCCTATTTCAGCAAATATATCATAGGCTTTTTTGATATTTCTATGATAGTCATTTTCCCTTTTAATGTTTTTAAGAAAACCTGCGTATTCAAACAAACTGTATCCTAGTTCATATCTCCTATTCATTGCTTTATAGTGTCTAATACTTTTTTTATATAACTTTTCAGAAATCCTATTCTTCTTTCTTAAAGCATAGTATCCTGCCATGACTCTTAATGAAGCACCATAAATATTAGGCCATATGCGAGTAATATTCATAGCAACAATACATGCTTTTAAAACTTTGCTTAATTCTTTATTATTAAAATCCTTTCGCAATGTATGCGTTGATTTCAATAACGCCAAGTATGTCTGGGCTAGCATTACATAAGCATTTCCTATACTTTCCTTATTCAGACTATACTTTTTGTCAATCTCAACTGCTCTTTCAAAATACTCTACAGCCTTTTGATATTCTTTCTTTTCACAATGTATAACTCCTACACAATATATCGCTAAACAGTAAGGATACCATAGTTTCTCATTCTCTCCAATCTCAATTGACTGATTAGCAACTACCATGGCCTTTTCATACTCTCCCTTTTCTATATAGCACCATGCAAGCCTTGCTTTCCCAAAGCAAATACCATAATAATTTTCAATATTATTAGACATTTCAATATACTGATTATATCTTTCACAAGCTTTTGCATAGTTGCCAGTATAATGATATATAGAGCCAAGAATGCCTAAGTTTGCAGAATATTCCCATACATCACCAACTTGTTTAAATAACTCCGTAGACTCCATCACCGAGTCCATAGAACGTTGATAGTTGCCTTGCCACAAGTGTACATATGCAATAAGCTGCAAACTATGAGCAATACCATATTTATCACCAAGTTCCTTTTTCATCTGCAAAGCAATTTCATGAAATTTCATTGCTCTTTTATAGTTTCCATTTATGGCATTTTGCATGGCATAGCCCGTATAGAGTACACAAATTTCTCTGTTTCCAGCCAATCTCCTTCTAACTATATTCTTACCCTTTATTGAAATAAGCCTTATTTTACTAGGATTACTAACAGCATATGACCAGCACAAGGGGTAAAATATAATAAGTTTTTCTTTTTCTTCTTCGCTAAAATCCTTTTCACTTCTATTAAATATAGTACTTACAAAAAATATATTGTATAAAACTAACTTTAAATATTCCTTTACAAGCGCAAATCTCAGATTTATCTTATCATTAGGTATTTCTTCTCCAAGAAGATTGAGTGCCTCAATAAGATAGGTTTGTCCCTCTTTAAAATTGCCTTTTTTCAAATAAGCAGAACCAATCTTACTTAAAATTTTTGCTCTATCAAGTACATTTTCATAAAATGGCAGTATTTTCTTTGCAATATGTACAGCCTTATCACTGTCACCAACAATAATATATGCCTCTACCATATCATTATATATGTATATGAAGTCTTTTGGGCTGAGTTGTTTATCTTGTTCCATATATTCCTCAGCTAATTTAAAGTATCGTAATGCATCCTCAGTTGCAAATGATTCTTTTGATTTATAAGCAGCAGGAATAACATATTTTAGAGCCTTTTTTCTATCACAACTCTTTATATAGTGATGTACAATGTCAAAGAAGTAGCGCTCTTTATCACCCTCACTTAAATTCTCCAAGATTTCCGCCAGATTATAATGTAGTTTTCTCCTCTCCTCAACATGCATTTTTTCTAGAACTGCATCTCTTATGCGATCATGAGTAAATTTGTACATGCCTTTTGGGGCTAAAGGTTCTATAATTTGTATTTCACTAATTTTGTCTAAAATATTAACAAGTTCTGTCCATCCTATACCAGAAAGCATCTCTAAAATGCCAGCATCAAAATTTCTTCCTATAATAGCCGCTTTTTCTAGAATGCTGCGCTGATTAGATGATATTTTTGCCAATCTTTTAAGTACAATACCTACAATATTTTCAGGTAAATCAAAATCATTAAGCGCTTCCCAATTTAATATCCATCTATCTTCTTCAAAAACTAATATCGAATTTTCTTCCAGAGTTCTAATCAAATTAGTTGCATATAAAGGATTTCCTCCAGATTTTATATATACGTATTTTGAAAAACCAGGCAAATCATCTATATATTTTCCAATACCTAACTCAACTAGCTTTCCTATCCCCTCGTGGCTTAGAGGATACAGCTTTATAAGCTGAATGGCTTGTGACGTAGCATTTTTCATGTATATTTTTTTGATTCCGCTATTTTCCGCCACCTCATCATCTCTAAAAGTACCAACAATCAAAAGATTTGACTTAAAAACTCTCTTTACAATTTCCTCCAAAATATTTAGTGAACCTGAATCGGCCCACTGAAGGTCATCAATTAAAATCACGCAAAATCTATTTTCAGGAACTAAATTCAAAAAAAAGTCAGTTACTGTTATCAAAAACCTTTTGAGTTCTCGAGCTGGTTCTAAAGAAGATAAATGGTCAGTTTCACCTAATATTCTTACAGCGCGAGGATTTAATGTGGTTATGCATCCACCCAAAGTTCCTAAAACATTTCTTAACCGTTTTGTCTCCGCAAACTGAACATCAGTATCATAATCAATATATTTGTTTATATAATCATCTATTATATCTTTAAAGGGCTGATAAGGATTTTTGTTTTCATTATTTATACATCTTCCCTTTAGAAACAGCCCATTATTTTTATAAACATAGCTTCTTATTTCTCTCACTAATCTACTTTTTCCAACACCTGATTCACCTGCAATTAATACTGTACTTCCCTTTCTATTAGAAGCATTTGTTATCGCCTCTATAAGCATCTGAGTTTCCCGCTCACGTTCTATCATACTGATATAAGAGCTAACTCTTTTCTTCTTATCTTTACAACCAATATTGAAATTTCTTCCACCATTTATGTATCTGTTTAAATCATAAATAAAGCCTGATATCGTTGAATATCGTTGTTCTGGATCCTTAGCTATAAGCCTTAAAATAATCTTTTCTAGGGTACTATCAATCTCCGGATTAACTTCACTTGGATTCGGTGGATTAAAGGCCGCATGCATGTGAATAATTGTATTTATATCATCTCCAGAAATAGGAGCTTTACCTGTAAACATATGATAAACTAATATTCCAAAAGAATATATATCACTTCTCTCGTCTAACACTTTATTTACAATTCCAATAGCCTCAGGTGACATATATGCCCATGTGCCTGCTATGGCTAATGGGGTTTTCAGTTCTGTTGAATCCATTAAAATAGATACGCCAAAATCAAGAACCTTAACACTTTTGGAGTAATCTGCTTCGTTCTCAGTAATAAATATATTAGCTGGCTTAATATCTCTATGGATAATTCCCTTACCATGTACATATTCAAGTGCCTTTGCGATATATAGAGCTATTTCTAAAGCCTCATTTATTTTTATGGGTTTGTTGTCAATTAATTTAGAAGATAGATTATTTCCATTAAGTAATTCCATAATTACATAAGGAAATCCGTTAAATTCTCCAATACCATAGGTTTTTACGATATTGGGGTGATCAAAACTATTGATAATAGCAGCTTCCTTTTTAAATCGTATAATATGTTCTATGTAGTTAGATGTAATCTGAGGCTTTAATACCTTTAAAGCAAATTCCCTGTTCAAATGAAAGTCATAAACCTTCAGAACATAACTGGTTACTCCTTCTCCGATTATTTCCAAAACCTTAAATCTATCATCTACTGTACTTCCAATATCAAACACACTATACCCCATTTCAAGTCAAGATTTCTAAGTTTGGGTATGCTACCTTTAAGATAGAAATAAATAATATCATACAAATATTGCTTACTATAATTGTATTATAGCACGATTATGCACTGTTAACAATATCTGCAAAATATCCTAAAGGTGATATAGGTCACTATATATACAGTGACTTATTTCACCTTTATTTCCTAATTGTTTTAGTATAAACTTTACAAGAGAGTATGTTTCATATCAAAAGAATGTCAGTAACAAAAACACAAAAATGTATCAAAGTAGTGTTTCATAACCTTTATGGGGTGAAAGCTACTTTGATCCCCAACATATTCTTGAGATATACTTTTTTATTACATATATTTTCGGAATGTTTAAATATGCGTTATAAAATTTGTCCTATTTATAGGATGAATTCAGCCTATATATTTTAGACTTCGAAAACTTCAAAGAAAAAGAGCGTCGTGTAAGCGATACTCTTTTTCTTTGTAAAGATACTTGTCTTGTTGTATATATTTTCTTATCTACTCAGGTAACTTATTAATTAGTGTTTAAACTTACCAATTAGTTTCCCGTGATTATAATCTTAATGCATTAATTTTAGAGAATTTTATAAAGAATAGATTTACCTCTAGTCTTATCACCATTTAACCATTGACAATCTTCATGTAGTTCTAATTTATTGTCACTTGTTATTACGGGAACACTATGGCATTTCCCAATAATTCTTATTTTCCCATCAATATTAATATGATGATAGAAAAAGTCCAATGTAAAATCCGTATTTACATTCCCTAAAAGATTTCCTTTTATAATATCCCCGCCACTATACTCGGCCCAAATTATACTTTCATTTTGATGATAGACAAAAATTGTGTCAACACTGACTTCTCCATTATCTGTATTATTCTTAATAGCAAATTTTTTACCATCATATTTAAAAGCTGTTTGTTGTAACTCTTTTTCCATTACTTCATATACTAGAAACACACCATTTTCAACACTTAGTTTATGATGTTCAATAGTTTTATAGCCTCTTGCGAGAATATAACGAACATCCAGGTAATGATGCATCCAGTATAACTCTATCATACTTTTTGCTTATTTCCTTTTCCATACAATCCATTATGTAACTTCCATAGCCTTTCCCTTGAAACTCTGGGGAAACATAGACTCTAGTTATATGGTTATCTTTAATACTGCCATATCCCTTTGTTAAAGTATATAGTAACCATTTTGCCATTTGTACATACTATAGTATTAGTTAACCAGTATTAAAAGGTGGTTTTGTTTGTGCATAACTATGGTTATAGAAATAGTTACTATCCTACTTTATGGGATAATTATTGGAGAAGTTACAGAATTAATGCTGAATCAGCTATTCAGATCGCTTTAAGTCAAGTTCCTGGTCAAGTCCTAAAGGTCGAATTAGATTATGATGATGGATTATTAGTTTACGAAATTTATATTCGTACAACTCATGGTATATACGAAGTAAATGTTAACGCGTTAACAGGACAGATTTTAAAAGTAGAAAAAGAGTATGATTAGACATATAACCTCAGTACTAGAAACCCATTCTCAGTATGCAACTCCAAGGTAAGTGTCCTATATTCAGTTTAATATCTCTTTTATATAAAATAGACCGACAGCTTATACTATCGGTCTATTCGTGACGTGTACTTTTTTCCATCCCTATTGAACTTAAGTTAGAAAGAGTCTTTTTTGATAAATACTCATTATTCAACAAATAAAAAATATCGCTCAAGAGAATTTTTACCTGTACATAGACTAACGTTATGATAATTATTTCTTTAAAATCTCCACTTTCTCTGCATTTAAATCATCAACCATTTTCTTATAAAAAATGGTCTTTTCTTCTTTTACAGCAAGAATTCTTTCAGTACCGTTATCATCTAACCAATATTCTACCAAAGATAAGCCACTTCCACCTTCAAAGTCAGGTGTTATATTTATCTCTTCAAGTTTCTTAAGTGCTGTTTCAAAATCATTATTTTCGATAATTTCCTTTGCTTCAGCTAGACTAACTCTTTTTGCGCCGCTTGGAATTTTACCGGAAATTTGCTGCACCTTCCTCTTAAAAACACCTACGTGCGTTTGTCCTTTTTTCGTCCACTTATCTAGCTCTACTTTCTTTTCTGCGGACAATTCTATAGGAGTTTGAGGAGCCAATTTAACATCAGACTTAACGACTTTTTCATTATTTTCATACATTTCTTTCTTTATCTTTTCATCCATTTCTTTTTCCTTTTCGGAAATTAAATTAGCCTGTATACCTGCTTTAAGATTTGCTTCACTTTCTTCTTGGGAAATCTGAAACAAATTGTTAGCACCAATAGCACCAACAGTTAAAGCCCCAATCACCGTAATAGCTAATACTGTGGTTAAGACACCTGTCTTCAATTTCATATCTCATTCCACCTCTCTAATTAATTTTTTCTAACATACAAAGTATAAGATGTTATTGTGTTATTGTAATCAAAAATTTTAATATAAACTGTTTGTCCTTGTGTTAAACTTACAGTCATATTTATTTGTCCAGCCGCCGCATCAGAGGCAAGTGGAGTAGTTGAAGAATCATCAGACGAATACACATACCCATCTATGTCTGTGGTAGACGTTGTTGTAATATTGTATGTTCCAGCAGAAGGAGCAGTAAAGGCAAAAGTATCAATATCATTTCTTCCGTCAAACACACCATTGCATACTGAATAAGTCGAAGATGTCAGAGTTGTTGCTGTTATTCTTTCCTCCCCTGCCACATCAGTATCAAGCATCATTGACTCACTCGATGAGGATGTTGGAGCCCCAGTATGTGGATAATCAGCAACAGCATCCTTAGTAATAGTAAAGAATTTCAAACTGCCTCCAGCATATGCACCCTGATTAGCTTTTTGTTTAATATTAGAATTAGTTAAAGTTACTGAATCACTAAAAGATAAGTTTGTTACCTTACCTATTCCAGGTTTATGTGACCATGTTCCATTAGAGTGCTGTATGTAAAAATGATAATCTGTGTTTCCAGTGACTACAGCTATTAGCCTTTTACCTCCAGAAATTTGAGCTACGCTGCTTGATGATGTAGTGTATTCCGTCAAAGTATAACCTAGTTTTTTTGCATCTAATTTCATATTTGAAACAACATTAGTCATTAAAAGGGTTGGATTGTTTGAAATAGCAAGTGTTTTTACTGAGCTAGCATCAGAGGCTTTTCTGAACTCCCCAGGCTGTTGTTTGTAAAAATTACTTACCTTTTCCCCACGGTACACTTGTAAAGCATACCCATAACAATTTTGCTTATATTGTAAGTAATCCCAACTAGACAGAGTCACCTCATTTGTGCTTGGGTTGTACTGGTAGTATGGGTCGTTAAATTTTGAAGGGCTGTAAATAGAATAAAAACGGTCTCTAACTATCGTTGCTCCAAATACGGAACTAAATGATAGTGAAGCTATAGTCACAAAAATACATCCAGTTATTAGCAGCTTAAGTACCTTATTCCTTTCCATTATTTTCTCTCCTTTGTAATATTATTTATAAATTGTAATATATTAGCATTCTATAATATCTTATGAATATTTACAATATTTTTTGTATTAATTTTATGTTACATTTAAAAGCGATATGGGATATCAGCATTTTCTAGTCTTTAGACTTTCCATCAATAGATAAAAATCTGGATTAGCCTTTTCTAACATTATACAGAACCTGTTTCACAGATAAATTATAAGATTGCTACATTCTGATTATAGAAAATCTTGTTCAGATGCAGCTATTTTTATTTAGTTATCAGAACGGAAATATCCTAATCGTCAATGTTTTATATTGGTACTACCATATTAGTAATGTATTAATATAGAAGAAGGGTTATATAAATGAAGTTGTAGTCACGCAAAGAAGTATGTAGTGAACTAGAGATTAGATGCGGTAACTTAGCGTACGATTTGTCGGATTATCAAAACTGTTCATAATAAAACTATTATAAATAAAGGACTTTACTGTTGTTTATATATAAATAACATTACTTAATTACACAGAATTATTTTAGTTTTTAACATGTATTCAACGTTAAAAGCTTAATAGCTACTATCACTGTTAACAGCACATTCCAATCAAATAGTCGAATTTTTCTAGTGCATAATATGTTGACATGAATTTTTCAACATTATAGTTGATATTTGCACTATTAAGTGAATGTATAATCTCTGGAAGAGTTCTTGCAACTACTTGTCTTTTTTGCTCATAATTTAGATGTTTAAAATATTATCTTCAGCTTTGCTCGCTTTTTGCTTCGCATGCTCAGGCGGCAGAGCGCCACTTTCATATATGTTTGGTCTCCGTTCTATTTGCTTCAAAAGCCAAAAAGAAATAGGATATCGAAAACCGATATCCTATTTCTTTTTGGAGCTCCCATCCAGATTCGAACTGGAGACCTCATCCTTACCATGGAAAAGGATATAAACCATACAGCCTAGTATCTATAAGGATTGTATGGTTTATTTTTTCTGTGTACCAATTAAGTACCACTTAATTTTTTAATAAAATAATTTTCATAACATTATTAAAAACAAATATTATATTCTAAATTTGTAAATATTATGGTATAATATTGTTATCCCATATTTGAAAAGACGGAAGTGAAATTCTAGGGAATTTTGATGGATGACAAAAAGAGCGAAGCATAGGCATAGGCTTCGCTCTTTTTGTCATTGTTTATATAAATTTATTAGTAGCTATTGTAAACATTATACATTAATAGTATAATAACATTAGAACATATGTTCTGTTTTTTAGTTAAGTATTTGCTTCTAATTTATTGCATTATTATGATTACTACTATAAAATGTAATTATTGTTATATAATAAACTATTATGTAAATTTAGGAGGAATACTATGGCAAAGAAAGATGGAACCATATATTTTTATCAGCTTCAATTTTCAAGAGTAACAACGCAGCTTAATCCTGATGGTTCTTTTGTTGAACATGCATTACCAGCACTTACATTTAAAGAAGAGTTTATAAGACTTTTAAACACTAACTTAAACCAATATCATACCATGACATTTAGAGACGAATTTTCGCTAGAAGTAATAGCAAGTGGTAACCACATAAATTTACTTCCCACTATAGGAAGTCTTGCATTAAATGAGAACACAACTATTATTTTCGGGAAATTGGGTAGAAAGAAGGATATCATAAATTTTCAACGAAGAAATGTTAATACCTTAAAACCGAATGATATTGAAAAATCTATTGATGAGTTTTTTGAATGTTTTACATATTTTTATACATTTTATGAAGAAAACAATGGCAATCCAGTAGTTACTATAGCTTTTTTAAAGGCTCAAGCAGCTCCTGACATAAGAAAATTAGCTTTATTATCATCATTAATGACTTCACCAGATTATAAAATTAAAGTTGAGCCTATTATTACTCCAAATGGTCTTGCACTTTTAATGAATAAGCGCATAATTAATTCCATAAACTATAGTGTTTCTCTTCCTACAGATGATACTTTGGCTCAAAATATTTTTGGTGTTAATCATGAAGATGACTTTGATTCATTTAATAATCTTAAGACTTTAAATTTTACAATCACTCTCAAGGGATCTAAAGGGAAAAATATATTGAATAATAGAAATATTTTGGCAAACATATCAGAAAGGGTTAGAACTTTTACGAATAATCGGAACGGAACTAATGCTTCAATTAGCGCAATGGCAAGAAATGATAACGAGAAAATGATAGAATATGACTTTTTGGATAATCTATTTATATCTAAAACCTCATTTGATTTTGGAACAGAATCAGGCTGGGAAGATATAGTAAAGGCGAAAATGCATGAAAAGTATTTAGATTTAAGGAGCGACTTATTACAATATGTGAGGTGATTTTTGTGGTAATTAAATCCAATGTTCTGCGTTTCTATTGGAGCAATATCTTACTCTTTGTGGTATCAGTTTTTATTACTATTATTTTATTTAAAAACAATTGTTTTAAAATTGATCAAAATAAGGTAATTGATTTAACAAATTATAACGCAGTAATAGCGGGTTTTCTATTTACAGCATTAAGCATATTAATTAGCGCATTATCTAATGAAAGAATTGCAAGATTAAAGAAATACCACTATATAGATAAGTATTTTGCAGCTATAATAATAGCGCTTATATTAAGTATTTCAGCTTTAATATTTAATTTTATGTATTTGTTTTTTACTATTAAGTTTATAACCGACCATATAATAATTTTTCAAAAAATTGTTGTTGCAGAATCATTTGTAAGTTCAATATTTTTTATACAAGGTGTTTATTATGTAATTAAAACACTTAAAAAATACTGAATAATGCCCTCAAGATTTATCCCCTTGTGTAGGTCTTGAGGGCATTAACTTTAATAGTTACTAATTATAACTTCACCATACCTTTTATCCTTGTCAGAATATCTGGCTGTAAGATTATTATTTCTTTCAATCGCTTCAATATGGAAATTCTCATAATGGTTCCAGACATACTCACAATCATTATAGGACAGTATAAATTTCCCTTTAATGTCCTTCAGCACAGCGTAAAGGCGTT
Source organism: Ruminiclostridium herbifermentans (assembly GCF_005473905.2). Lineage (NCBI taxonomy): Bacteria > Bacillati > Bacillota > Clostridia > Eubacteriales > Oscillospiraceae > Ruminiclostridium > Ruminiclostridium herbifermentans. Next base: position 362,057 of record NZ_CP061336.1, on the reverse strand, counting down.
CATGATCATCTTGCGTAAACTGAGACTGATAATATTTCTCTGTTCCATAATAAGGTGGATCTAAATAAAAAAGCGCATCTGGCTTGTCGTAAACCTTAACCAAATTTTCAAAATCCTTATTTTCAATAGTTACTTTTGAAAGCCTCTCCTGGATAGCAGACAGATATTGAACTGTTACTGATATATCCCTTTTGACACAACCATATGTACGAGCATTACAACCATAGCTTGATTTTATTATCATAAAGAATCTTGCTGCTCTTTGTATATCTGTCATTCCTCTTGCATTATACTGAGCTTTAAAATCATCAAAGAGCTCTCTTGAATTTAGCATATATGAGAGTTCTCTCTGCAGTTCCTGGCAATGATATTTTATACATCGGTATAAATTTACCAAATCACTATTGTAGTCATTGTATACTTCCATATCTGCATGCTTCTCACTTTGAAACAAGACCCAGCCAGCTCCTCCAAATACTTCTACATACCTATCAAATTTCTCTGGGAATCTGCTTACTATTTCTTTTCTTAAAAGCTTTTTTCCACCAATCCAACCAATAAAACTATTCATATAAATCCTCCAAAATTGTAATATATTTAGCCTCGACTTTTGCTGTAAATTTGAAATAGTAAAGCCCTTATGAGTTTAATCCTAAGGGCATATCATTTATTATTTTGCTTCATCTGCTTTTTTGAAAACTATAGAATTGTTTATCTTTCCATCATCCAGATAATCTTTAACGTCGTTGTACCATTCCTGCAGCTTTTCCTTTAAGGTTTCCTCAGTTATAAATATTTGTAACCATTTAGGCATTAGCAAATATAATTCCTTAATAACAAATTCAAACCTCTCCTGCCCTTTTTTTGTGCCGGTAATCTCTTTTTCTGCTTGCAGTATAAACTTATATGCTAGTTTTCTAAGTTTCTCCCAACGTTTATTTAAAACAAGATAAAACACATAAAAAAATACTGCCAAACCAAGCAGTATAGTTGAAAAGTTACTTACTATAAACTCTAACATTATTTTTTACCTCCCATTTTTCTTACAATATTCATGATAAAATCACTAAAATATGGTATGGTTTTTAGTTTATCCAACCAATTTTCTGGCTTTGTCATGCAATCTTTTATAACCTCTTCCGCTGTCTGATAATTTAAACCTAAAATCTTTTGGCAACACTGTAGAACCTCTTTAGCTTTAGCCTTAGTTTTAGAACCAGCAATTCCATCACATTCTAGACCAGCAAATACTTGAAATTCCTTTACATTCATGTCCTTGCTTACCCCCTTCAAAACTGTATCTCTAATAAATTTTTTCTTGTTTTCGCTTATACCCACCAGCTCAATAAGCGTTACATGCCAAGGCTCATGTGTCATTGTTTTAACTAAGCCAAACTGTTTTAGTTGTGTATTTGCTAAATTCTCAAACCATGAATCGCCTATATCCATAGCGATACAATAGCAATGGTTGGATTTACCATAAGCAGAAGCCCAACACTTACCATCTGGGGTATAAACAGCTCCATTAGGTAATTGATAAGCTCCTTGATTTTTATGTTGAGCTAATACTTGAGCATTAATAATCTTTTGTTTTTCTAAACTTCTGTAACCACTAGTGCATGTACAGCTTTTACCTTTGTATTCACATAGTTTGTTTATTGCGTCAATAAGTTTTGGATATACAAAAGCTTCATCTTGGTATTTAAACTTTACTTCCGGCATCTTTCCCCACCTCCTCTCTTAGTTCATCAATTCTATGGTGAGCTTGCTTCGCTGATTCCTCGACACCCTTTACGCGTTCAACTAGTTTAAAGTGACGTTCTTCGGTTGTTTCTTGTTTACGCTTCAGGTCGTCAACACCAGCTTTTATATATCCTACATCTGACATGAGCGCACCAGAGCTCCTTCCAGAATCTGAACTTTCTTTTTTTAATCCGTTTCTATATCCAATATAAGCAAAAATAATGCTGCTAATAGTTCCAAGAATCCCAATAGCTGCAGCAGCGTTTATTTCCATCTTTTATCCCATCCTTTCTATATTTTTATAAATAAAAAGGACTACCCATCGCTGAGTAATCCTTCTTGTAACATTATTAACTTTCACTTTTTACATATTTATTAATTCTCATGTATTAAGTACCATTGATAACAATAACCTGATATAGTTTTACCATTAGTTGATACTCCAGTTACATATGCCCAGTCACCAGATGATTTACCATCATCATCTTCCCAAGTTACATCAGTTCCATTTGCAAACTTTCCTATTATTGAGTAATTTGTTCCTGGACCACTACGTACATTTAAATTAGAGCCATCTGTGTTAACTGTTAGAACCCATGTTTGAGCACATGCTATTCCTTGTCCAAGTATTAAGGATAAACCTAAAATACTAGCAATTAGAGCAGTACGTATTTTCTTAATGAACATATTTATCACCTCACTAAATTTCTTATACCCATATATTACCATATATTTATATTAATGTAAATATGTTTAATAATCCTGTCCTATTAAGTCTGCATCTAGTAATGCCTGTACGCTTGCCCTCCATCTTTCAGGCACATCATTTATAGTTTTTAAACCGCTTTTTATTAAATCATAATAAATCTTAGCCATTTGATGAACCTCCTACCACCATCTCTGCTAATTCAGCTAATGCTAATTTTATTTCTGTGTTTTCTTCTTTTAATGCTTGCAGTTCTGATTTTGGTAAATCCTCAAGCACAGCTACATTAGGTGTTACACTTACATCAATACTAACTGCATGCTTTCCTATCGGAATTTCTATATCTAAGTATGGTATACCTACTGGAGAATATAAATTGCTTCCTTGTTGCTGACTAAGTATTGTACCATTAGTATCATATATAATTCTTGTAATCATTTTTTTATTCTCCTCTCTAATCATTCAAATGCCCAATATTCATACTCAAAAAAAGTGTACGAATTGTTTTTTACGGAAAAAGTGAAACCGTCATTCGTCACGGTCCATATAGGTATTCTAGTACTATATGCACTGTAATCCCCTGCTGGAGAATACGTAGCTGTGTTGATTCTTGAATATGTTGCAACATTCTGAAAAATCCCATTACAATACTCTGCTACTATCTCATAGGCATTAGAACTAACCGTTACTAGACAGCGTATTATAATGCATGATGGCCTAAAACCTAAACCCGTTATAGAAACTACAGTAACGTCAACATCTGAAAAACCGTGAGCCCACTTTCTTTTTGTGCTAGTTCCTGTAAGATTAATACCGTTTCCACTACTAAAGGTATATCCAGCATCCACATTATCCGCTTTAGCTGTTCCAGTAACAGGCTGTATAGTTTGCACTCCGTTTAAATATTGCCCTGCTGCTATAGTCTGTACCGCTGTGCTAGGGCTATATGTAACAGCTCCTTTACTTGGTATTATTCCTGTTATATCTCCAGTATCTGTACTCGCTGTTTTTCCGGCAAGTAAATCTGCAGGAGTAGCATTGCCGGATGAATCACTACCCTGTAATATAAAATTTCCAGTTTCTTCGTTATATCTGAGAGTATATATGCCCCCACTTTTTAATACTGCTGCATTTCCATTTGGTTTTTTTATAGGTTTTGGTCCTATACTATTCCAATTTAATGTAGGGTTTGCTCCGCTGTCAGTGTGTACTGTAATAACAACTCCTATTTTGTCTACTAATGAAACAGGAGGCGGATCGCTTGTACATGTATATGCTGTAGCAGTGCCTCCTGTAATTCCGCCGTTAGCTGGTTGTCTCACATAATTTGATAAATAAGATTTAAGATTTTCAGTATTTGTGTTTGCTATATTTTGAGCAGCTATTGAAGCACTCACCGCATTATCTGCTGTTGCTTGTACTGCAGCCACAGTTGTAACCAGTTCATCAAATTCCTGAGTAGTAACATATACATTACTTGAATCTATTACAGCTGTAACACTTGAGGCATTGCCTATTATGGTCAGCACACTTATTACCTTTTCTAATATCTGAGAGCCCTCTGCAGGAATGAAGTCTGCTAGTGCTCCTGCATTTCCATAGCAGTACATTATTTCTGCAGAACTATTGTCAGGATCTTCTGCAAATACCGCAAGTTCCCTCCAGTAGAATCCTTCTGTTAACCCTTGATTTGTATATGCTGCTGTTACTTTCGCCCTGCCACCTGCAAATACTTTGAGCCCCGTTATGCTTAAGTTCGCCTTCTCACTTATTACATCTTTCATTTCATCAATAATATGGCTGCCAATTAATCCATCACCCATTTTGATACGGGTAAATCTTATACTAATACCTGTTTGTGCTCTAGCAAGAAGTGCTCTCCCCCTTGCCGTTATTTGTATTGTATTGAAACTCATTTATCACACCACCTGTTCTACTGTATAGAAATCTGCGATTTGAACCGCACAGGCATAATACACTGTCATTTGTGCAGACATATCCACTATTACAGTGTCCATTACTGTGCTTGCTCTTTTTACCTTGTTAACAGCATCAACAAACATCTCTGCCTGTTCTCCTGTAACACTATGGTTGCTCGTAATAACTCTAAAATGGTACTCTTCACCACCATATTCAAACCACTCTTCTACATATCCGTCTCCAAATATATCTGATATAACTCTTGCTACCGCTTCAGCTGTACCTCTTTGTTTATGTGTTCTGAAGCAGTTTTTAACTAAGAGTCTTTTAGCTGTAATATCTAGGTTCGAAGCATACTCAGGTATATTAAATTGCCATGCTAGTTCATCAAGCACATTATTACTAAGCTTATCTATATTTGCATATATCTGAGCCTTAGCAATATTTACAATCACCTTGTTAAGCTGGTTCTGAATTGCGTATGCAAAACCCTGTGCGGTTATATCTTCACGCATGAATACAGGCAGGAATTCCATAAGATTGAGTCCGTTATCTAATTTCACCTTATCTTCCCCCTATAGTATTACTGAATCGTTGAAGTCGTTATTGAATAATGCCAGTACTACAAACTGTCCTACTGTTGCTATATCTGCGGCTCCTTTATGATAAAAGGGCACTGGTGCAGTAACTACATTATCATATTCCAATAAAATAACCTCTGCTGTATTTGCAGAGGCATTAATTGATGATATCTTTCCTTTAACAAGCATTTGTTACTCACCTATTCCTTTATATGTTACTGATGCTGATGTTATCTGAGCAACTTCTCCTACCGACATTGTGACTCTTGTTGGCGAAGTTATATCAACTCTTGAAGCCCCAGCATTAAGCATGTGCTTTCTAAGTTCATCCGGATTTATTGCCCTACCGATTTTTCCTGTCTGCCATACCCTGTATTTATTTACTGAAGATGCTACAGCTGATTGAATAGATGCTGCATTAAACGCATTGTCCGGACTGATATAATATTCAACTTCAATTGTTGTATTTACTGGTGTAGCAGGTACAACAGTCACGTAATCTGTCATTGGTCTACGGGATTTATCATTTACCTCATTATTTACTGCAGCAATAATGGTATCTTCTAATTCAGGAATGGCACCATCTTGCTTTAATACATATATAGTTATATTGCCTGCACTTGGAGAAGTAACTAATACATCCCCTACATCTGGGCTTGCATTTCTTGCCCAATATTCGTAAGCTTGTGTAGGTCCTGCTGTTGAATAACTGTATGGTGCTGCCCTTAGTCTTTCTCTGTATGCATCATCTCTTTCTATATCCGTTCCCCCAGAACTCATATCTATATTTACTACAGATGAAACATATGGATTGCAATCCACAAGTTTGTTTATCTGGCCAGCTGCAAATCCATTATATTCTATACCAGGACTAGTTGCCGTTGCAGTTACTTCTCCATAGGTGCTTCCTCCTGCTATGGTAAGTACTGTATCCGTTGCAAAAAATATATTTCCGTCTGGTGTTACCCTTGTACCTGCTGGTATTGTTACTACTCCGGGCTGGGCCTGTGACAGAGTAAACCTAATTGTTACTTTTGCTTTTTGTGCCTCCATTCGTGGTGTTCCATACAACTCTCCAAGTGCATCCAAAGTATCACCATATGCATATCTTAAGAGATTGCTTCTGCCTGTAGTGTTTATGCTATTTAATAGATTTACAAATACATATGCAAATCCCTGTAGAAACAATCTTCTGGCATCTCCTGCATACAGTATTTCTCCGGTATAGTTCTCAAAATCATTTATGAGTTCAGAAGTTATTTGCTCTGCATCTATATTTACAAAATTTATTTCACTCAAACTTCTATCACCACCTTGATAAGGATATCTCCAATTGCAGTTACCCCTTCTATTTCTATTTCTTTGACAGTTACTCTAGGTTCATAAGATATTACTTCAATTGCATTACTTATTATCTGACCCTTTACTTCTGTAATTGGCATATCCATATAGTCTGAATCTATACCCATGTCTCTCATATATGGAACTTCTGACATTTTCGTTTTTAGAATATTGGCAACATTGTCCGCTATCTTCTCATATCCTTTTGCTTGCCAGTTTATAGACGAGGCTGAATCTACTTTAATTAACATTTTTCATTGCCTCCTCTAATGCTTTTATATCAGCAGCACTCATTCCTTTATCTTTTTTTCCCTTTTTTTTGCTTGTGGCATCTTTTTTGTAGCCTTTCGAAGCAAATTCCTCAAATTGTAGGTCAAGTTTAGCTTTTAAGAATCTTCCGTTTTTCCCTATTATCGTGTCTGATGTGCTCACTGATTTCAGTAAAAATCTATTTTTAGATATTACTTTACCGCCTATGGTGAATATCTCCGGAACTTGTGATAACATCTTTTTATTCCACCAGTCTATTTCAGCTTTCACATCCACAAAACGGGCATCAAGGTTTATGCTGAAACTTAGTGTTATAAGGTTAACCCCTTTTATATATGTACTAGGTTTTCCTCCCTCTACCTCCTGCGTTTCAGTGTTAAGAGACTGCGAAAATGCAAGTTCATCTAATGTATATATTTTTTTATTGGATACTGTGAATGCTTTAGTTCCAAATGTAGCTAATGACATCTAGTCCACCTGCCTTGCGTATACATATGACTTATTATTTACTGTATCAAGTGATACCTTATACACATAATACTTGCCGTCAAATGTTCCAAATTCTTTTATGTTTATCAAACTCCCTGCAGAAATATCAGTTATAAATTTCATTGGTAAATATGTAGTTACAGCATATTTATTTATATTTCTTAGGTATCCATTCGCCCATCTTTCAGCCTCAGCAATTGAATTCAAATACTCTATCTCGAGTCCGCTACCACCTGCATAAATACTTCGAGCAGTATAAGTTATAAGATTTCCAAACGGAGCAGCATATCTGACTGTAAAACTGCTAAACAAGTTATCTGATTTAGTGAATTCATAGTTTTGAAACACATCATTTGGAGTAATTATGGGCTTTGCTGTTTTTCTTTCCATGTACTCTTCACTGAATATTATTATTTTTCCGTCTGATATCTTACAGCTGTAGCCTTCACGTATACAAATCATATTCAGAAAATCTAGGTCAGATTGATTCATCTGAGATATTACTGTATATGCATAGTCTGTAATTCCATATACTTCATAGGTAAGTCCATTTGCATCTGCAATATCTGATATTATCTGAGTAAACTTTATATTTCTCCATATTCTATTTTTAGGCTTCTTTGCAGACAATGGCGTAGAAATTGCATTTAGTGTGAAAGTTCCAGCACATTGACTTACTCCATCAACATACATAAGTCCTGTACTATAATTCCCTGTCTTTACTTCCAAAATATCTCCACGTTCTGGGTTCCATTTTCCCCATAGCTTGTCACTATCAGGAAATGTGATTCTTACATCGTCTGCTCCCCCGCCTGCATAATCATGTAAAACACATGATTTTATACTGATATCCTTAGTTATGTCCTTCCCCTCGTATATCAACTGTGTCATGACGTACCTCTTTTCCATGGTGGCAGTGTATCAGGGCTTTGGGAGTCAAGTATAGGTATACTTAACTCCACACCATCATCAAATATTAATATGTTAGCATATTGGGGATTGCAATCTATAAGGTTGGAAACCTTATAGGGTGTTCCGTAAAAATCCTCGGATATGGTGTCCCATGTTTCACCCTGAGAGGTTATATATTTTGTTTTATATAAACTATAAGCCATAAGCAAATCTCCTCTTACGTGCAAAGTATGCATCCATCCTGCGCTCGAATTCGTCCTCCGCCTCAGATATCTGCTGTTTTATATCATTTCCTCCATGAATAACTGGTGCAAATGTTACGTATATATCTCCTCCACCTGTTACACCCACTCCTGCAGCTGCTTCTGCAAGCAATGCTCTGCTTCGTGGTTTGTTATTGTGTGGCACGACTGTTTCTGGCCCTGCCTCACCTATCATTGCAAGTGTTGGATTATTAACTGTAGCACCTTTGGCCAGCATTGGTATCATAGGAATATTAATGCCTTTACCACCGAATTTAGGAACCCAGTCAGGAATTTTAAGCTTATTCAGCCCCGCTATAAAGCTGTTGTTTATGAACCCTATTAATGTATTTATAGGTGACTTTATTATTTGAACAACACCATTTACCCAATTTCTAAAGCCTTCATTATACTTATATAGAGTTGCAAATATAGCTCCAAATGGGTTTAATATAAAGCCTATAACTAGTGGCCAGTTGCTTTTTATCCAATCTATGGCAATCTTTACTCCTGAAACTATACCGTTCCACAGTCCAATCCAAAAGTTTCTGAAGCCTTCACACTTAACCCATAGAACTGCAAATATAGCAATAAGTGCTGCTATTCCTGCTACAATCAATCCTACAGGATTCAACGACATTGCCAAATTCCACAACTTCTGAGCTACTGTCGCAAGTTTTATTTTCCCTGTAAGTAGTCCAACTATTGTTTCCCACGCCGTAAATGTACCATTTAATACTGCTTGCTGAACAGCAGCACTTGTCTGGCCCATTGAAAATAAGGTAAGTGCAAGTCTAGCTTTTTCAATTGAGCCGATTACATTTTGTACTGTACTAACTACCTTCCACGCTAGAAATGCTGCACCTACTCCGGCTATTAATGGCAATAACCTGTCAAGTAATCCTATTGTTCCCGGTATTCCAGTAAATACTATCCATTTCAAATATGGGATAAATGCTACAACCCCGTTCATTATAGATGTGCCGACATTCCCAATTGCATTTGATATCATTTCTATTTTTTCAGGATCGCTGGTGAAGCTTGCGAGTGCGGTATTTACCTTTTCCAATGCTTTTGTAGCAACCGGTAATAATCCTGTTGCCAATTTGCCTAAAGTCTCATTGAATCTAGTAGTTGCAACTCTCTTCTGGTTTGCATATGAAGTTTCCAATGTTTTATTGAAATCTCCCTGTGCATCTTTAGATTGCTGCATTAGATACAGATACCGTAATTGTGTCTGAGCTGCTTGGTCCATTGAATTCCATGAAGCTTTTATGCCCTTTGAAAGTGCAAAGGCTTCCATATTGGCCACAGACATGTTTATACCAAGTGCTTTTAATGGCTCAGTTTCTCCCGATATTCCAGCTCGTATTTTCTCAAATGCATCGTCTTGAGCCAGATTATAAAAGGATGCAAAGTCTCCGGCCAGTCCTGCCAAATCAGTTGACATTTGAACTAATTTTTCCGATGCAATTCCTGAACTTTTCATCAAGGCTCCAAGGGTACCTGTATACTGTTTAGCCTGAAGCGTAGAAAGACCGTAAGCTTCAAGTGCTTTTTCTGACCAAGCATCTATTTGTTTTGAACTTGCCTTGAAGGTAGTATCTACAACATTTTGCACTTCCGTAAGATCTGAGGCAGTTTCAAGTCCTTTTGCTCCAATACCCCCAACTGCAATCCCTATTGCTAGTGTAGTGGCAGCAGTAACTTTTGCAGCAGTTTTTAGAGCCCCACCAATTTTATTCATTACTTTTGAGGTTGTTTCTGCTTTTTTCTGAGCCGTTTCAAATGCTTTATTTAGTGTAGGAGAAGTCTTTCCACCGATAACAATATCAGTTTTCAATTGCTTTGCCATTATTTCTCCTCCTGTGTCGCATATTTTTTCTTTAGGTAATACTCTAAGTCATCATAGAAGGCACAAAGTTCAAGGACTGGTATCTTATCGCATTCTAAGAAACTTGTTGATGTTTCTGCGGTTATGACGGTTTTTATTTGCCGTACAAAATCCGGGCTTATTACTCCTCCGATTCGAGAAAAAAATCACGTGATATGAGCACCGCCTTTTGATAATCTTTGCTCTTGAGATTAGCCATATCATCAAAAGAGATACCAGCTGCAGCTGCAAATAATGCAGCATGGTAATTTGGATCAAGTTCCATGGTACTAACTACTATCTGTTTTTTTGCCAGTTCTCTTACTGCATTCTGTATGTCCGCTCCAGTAAGAGCATCCAAATCATACTCTATTTCTTGTTTTTCCTCACCGTTTATTTTCACTGGCGTATTTAACTTTAAAATACCCATAATGTAATTCCTCCTCATAATAAAAGAATGACTCTTAAAGAGCCTTTCTAATTGTTTCTGCGTAGTCAATTCCACGTATTTTAAATACGTTATTTAGTTTGTCTATTTCTATTAGTGATTCTCCGTTGACAATGTATTGATAGTAAATAATCTCGTATGTGCCTGTTACTTCATTGGTGGCATTTGCTTCAATACTTCCCAAATCCAATTTCTTAGGTATACACTTGATGATTTCCTTATTAGCATCAGTTTTTATAGAGCCATTTGAACTATTAATAGCATCAGTAACCCATCTAGTTTCAATGTGCTGAGATTTTTGACCGAACAATTCAATTGCCTTAGCATTTGACCTTTTAAAAGTTATCTCAAGTTCCATCGAACCTACTTGACCCAATGAAGGCATATCAATTTCACCCAATATTCCGGCACCTTTTATTGTGTCTGTAAGATTTTCAATTGATGGTCTTTTGTAACTAGAAGTATCACAGATATATTCTGGTCTGCCAGAGCTCCTGTCATATATCGCATATTGTATTGTTTTATTTCCTAAAATCATTATTCTTCACCCCCTGTCAAAGCTGCTAGCCCTTCAGTACTATACTGCACTCTAAAGGTTAATGCTTTTGCAATCGGAGTAGTTGTAGTAGCAACATCAAATGTAAAATCACCATTCACCATATCTTCAGTACTGTTACTAACTTCTACGAAATTAATTGTTCCATATAGCAGCTTTCCTTCATTCACAAGTCCGTTAAGCCACTGCTGAATTGAAGCCTTTATACTATCAATATCTCTCCTGCTTAACGGCTTGTCTATGCTGTCAAGGTAATCATACTGTAGCGTATTAAGTAAATAATGCATCATTCTGACACTTGAATCTGATCTATCTTCTGGAAGTATATCATCAATAGTTCCATGATTGTAATTAGCCATATGAGAGCCCCATAATCTCAATGAACCTCTTACCATGTTTACTGTTGTAATACCTACTTTATTTAGACTGTTGGCAGTTAATTCGTCAAAGGTAATTGCTTTTCCATCTTTGAGTACAGTTGAAGTTGCATTTATAGACTTGTTTGACGGACTTATATATGGTACTCCATCAGCTATTGTATCCTGTTGCTGCATTGTCAAAGCTGCTATAGTTGACAGATGGTAAAGGTATCCTCCGTACTTAATCATTGGCCAGCAAACTTTATCTAACTTGCTAGTATAATCATTTGTTGTTTTCAGAGAAATAGCTTTAGACACACTATTTCCGTCTATATCTGAGGATATATCAGATACACATATAGCAAACCACTTTTGAGATATCTTTGACAAAGCCTTTGAAATCATCTTTTCATGATAAGCTGGTTTTTCTGAATATCCTGGGGCTACAATTATATTAGGAATCACTCCAAGTAAGCTCTCAGATAAGTCGATGGCTGATAACGCCTTTTCAAATACTGACACTGTCAGTGCTGTATCTGATACATCAATTCTTTTATATATTGCTTCAGCCGTTGCTTCTGTAAAACCCTGCTTTGTAATTACTACCTTTATCCATTCACCGTCATACTCAAGCTTGTAGTCACCTTCAGCTAGTTCTGTTTCAGCCGTAATTGCTACATCTTCAATCGAAGCCAAACAATCCTTTATATATCCGACTTTGTTACCACTCACTCCTGAAAGTGTAATTGATTGCGTTGTATCAGTCGCTTCTTTTAAATCTGGACTTGCCATGTTAACTACAACAATAGGGCCTATACTGGATACTCCATTATCAAAATGAGCCTTTATTACCTCTCCCAATGTGTATTTATCCCAACTATCCGAATATCCTATCTTTGCCTTTGCATCAGCTAGACTTGATATAAGGATAGGAGTATTAATTAACTCTGAATAATCAAAGTCTGGGGAGCCTAAAGTATTAATTTGCTGTATAGGTGCCGTTCCAATATATACAGGTATTGTTCCTAATGTTTTAGTTGACAAAGTTCCTGTAAACGGAATCTGTTCACCATACACGCCATGTTTATATACCATGGTTTTTTACCTCCATTCTTTAAAAATTCAGCAAGCACTCAGTTGACTGAATACTTGCTGTAAATGTTATATATCCATACCAATACGGATATATTAGTTCTGTATCATAAATTCCGTAGTTGACAGGTCTTTGAACTGTTCCTAGTTCATTTATTACTGACTTGTTTATCAGAGCCTGCCGGGTAAATTCAATAAAATTGATGAGATCTATATATCCCTTTGCATCTGGAATTTTTGTATCCTCATAGAAACCACCACCGTATGTAGCAAGTATCAACCTTATGCTTAATTCATGTTTATCAGCTCCATCTGAGCCATCATCAAGAGTTATTAATAAAAGTGGTACCTGGAAATCATATGGAGCAAAATTCTTATGGGGAAGGTAGCAAATCTCCACATATGGATTTACGTATTCAATAGGATTTGTTTCTTCTTTCTGCAATTGAATCTTATTTGCTACCTCCGTTTGTAGAAATTCCTTTAAGCCTTTTAAAAAATCAAGAGTTACCATTCACTTCACCTGCCAACTTATCCAGTCTATATTCCAGTTCATGTTCTATTCTTTTTTCTAAAGTTTCTACAGCGGTTTGCTCTGCGGATTTGAGTACTTCTTTATTACTTGCCATTTGTGCAACGGAAAGTGTATGAAGCATTTTTAGTTTTCCATTATGATCTCTCGTAAAAATACCTACCGCACCTCTAGACTTCTGAACGAATGTTTTAGCAATATATTTTGATTTTCCCTTTTTAACTTGTACTTTTGCAGGTTTCCTTCTCCTAATAGCTGCCTTTTTCATACCTTTAGTTGATACTGGACCTTTAGGTGTCTGTAGAAATCTAGCAAGGTTCAATGTCCTACCTCTTACTTCAATCTGGCCGGAAGGATTTTTTACGGAGGCTTTTTTTATATTGATTAGATTGTTACTACTTTCACTCTTATATTTTTTCCCTCCGCTTAAATCACTTTTTTTAATCTTATATATTTTAGTAATTCCTTTTTGAATCTTTGTATTTACAGCAGATAGGGTTCTATTTATTGCAGGCGGTAATGATTTCTTAGCTAATTCAGGGAAATCCCTCATTGCCCTTGCTACATTTTTCAGATTAGAAGTATCAAGTTTTATCTCCATTGTCTTCCCCCAGTAAACTGCAGAATTATTTTATTTACACCATCCTCTGTAGAAACTTTTGTAATTGTTGCAGGCTTTCCGTTATACATTAGCACATCCCCTACTTCTGGAGGGTAGCTTACTTTTGGTATCTTTTGATACTCAGAATCAGTTATAAAAATAAGGATATCCCCGGTAATTAGTCCCGAAGTATCCTTATTCTTAATCAATTCAAGTTCATATTCATCATTTACCACAACTACTGATATTCCATTGATTTCAACTAAATCGGCAAATTCATCAACATTAAAAAAGGTATTTAGATCCTGCTGCAACAAATCCTTAAAGTTACTCATGTTCTTCAATCCTTGAAATGATTTCATTTTTTGACAACTTATCAGTTATGCCTTCTATGCCTTTACTTTCTGCATATTCAATCAACTGTGCTTTTGTCAATTCTGATAAATCATTCAAACTATTCTCAGCATTTGATTCGGGAATATACTTTTCAGCATTACCATTTTGAATAATTTTTTCTTCTAAATCACCTAAATTCAAAACTGCTCCTGCTTCTAAAATATCGCCTTTTAGGTTTATTGGATTAAGAAGTTTAATCATTTTTACACCTCTATCCTATTTTTAATTTTGCCGTTACGCTTGAAGTTGCTTTTGGTTCTGTACACCACCCGGCAGGAATATTACTATTAGCTGTTTTTGTAAGCTTATTATTTGTACTATCCCAATATAGCTGTTCTCCTACTGCAAAAGCAGCTGTATTATCTGCAGGCAATTCAATAACACCCGTCACTGCCACCGTTCCAGTTGCTCCAATTGCTATATCCTCTTGAGCAATTCCTATTCTAGTAACTAAAGGTATAATATCCTTGTATCCAATAGCACCTGAAGTACTATTGGTATAATCAATTCTTTCACCTTTTTGAATAAATGTTCCTTTGGCCATCTACTTAACCCCCAATCATATTTTATATATTAGTAATTTCTTACTGCCCGGCATTCTTAGAGAGTCCTCTGTAATCAAGTATATTTACACCATAATCTATGTAAATTCTCCATTCCATACCGAGGAAGTCAAATCCAATTCTGCTTTCAAGTTTTGGCATATCATCACCATTCAAATATGTTACTTCAATTGTATCAATATCTCCTGGATCTGCTGCGAAATAATAAGCTGATATGCTATATGTATCAAGTTCAGCATCAACAACAAGATTTAGTGAATTTCTAAATACATTTGCAACTCCTGAGTTATTACCGCTAGGATCAGCAATGGAATTTAAGAACTGTGCTGCCTCTGTCTCTTTTTCTGCAGGTGTAATAAGGAATTTAGGTGCAATGTTTAATGTTTCTTTTCCTCTTATATTTTTTTGCTTTCTCATAAGCTTTCTTGCTTCACCCACTGTAGCTGTTCCAATAGTCCCAGGTGTTCCAATATTTTTATGATTAGCATGGAACAATGTTACTCCATCATAGATAGTTGGATTACTACCAATCATTTTGTAAACTAAAGTATTTATTCCTCTTCCTGCTGCTCTTACATATGCTTCAGGTATTTTGGTGAGTACTCCGATATCATCATTTATAAATGCCTGTCTGCTGATACCAAATTTCTTACCAAATGTAGCAAGTGCTTTTGTAACACCATTATCAGACATTTCATCCATTTTAAACTCACCCGATTGAGTCATTTTTTCAAGATCTCCAGCTTCTGAAATCTGATATACTGTTGCTGCTTTAAAATCGGGATTGCTACCCTTCTTTGTCCATACCTGATATGTAGTATTTTGAGCTTTATATGCAGTTGCCATACTTTTGTTAACAGTGTTTGACATTATAGAAGCAAATTGTCCATCCGGACTAAGAGCTTCTCTAAATAATCGTTCGCTGTCCCAACGGTGTGCATTAACTACTCCACTTCTTTGCAAACAGTCTATTGCAATATCCCTTAATGTCATTCCTCTAAAATCCCTTGCACCTTCTGCTGGCTTTTCAACTGACATTCCTGCTCTTAATATAAGACCATCAGATGCAGCTTCTCTTACTTTATCAGCCTCTTCTTTTGTTACTTCAATATTAATTTCTCTTGAAGCATTTTTAGGAGTCCTTTGTTCTTTTAACGATTCAAGTACTTTAGCTCTAACTTGATCCATTGAAAAACCTTCTCGAACATATTCATCTGGTGAAACTTCAAACTCCCTGCAAAGTGCTGTTATGTCAGAAACTCTTTGCCTTTCCATTTGAATAGCTCTTTGCAAGTCTTCACTTCCTTGCGGTTGTTCTCTAGTAGCACTTTGTTCATGTGTTCCTGCGCCACCCCCTTCATCTGGTGCAAACATTGGTGAATTTCTTTTTCTTCTCATGTTCTCATCATCCTCCATATTGGTATTATCATTACGGCCATAAGCCGATTCAGATTCAAAAAAATCTCTTCCTACACCTACAGAATCATCCGCAGGTACTGATACAATTGATATTTCATAAGGTGACCATCTAGTAGCCACTTCGCATGGACCAACAAACCTTCCATTACTTGATAATTTATTAGGTGCAACCTCTTCCCATACATCAACAGAGTAGCCTACTGAGACACCTTTAAGCGTTCCGCTTTTTACTTTCTGATAGATTCTTTCTGATTCCTCATCAGTATCGAAAATAATATCTGCATAAGTTTTCTTTTCAGCATCGTTACATACTGCATTTTCAATTCTACCTATTACAACGTCCTTGTTATGATTCCATAAAGCTACTCCGATTGTATTGATTCTAGTCATATCAATACTACCAGCATCATGACAAAGTATTTCTTGACCAAACCATCTACGTACTGGCTGTTCGCTTGAAAAAGATATTCTTACGCGCCTTTCTTCATCTTTTATTTCTCTAATGGCTATATCAACTGTCCTCTTCATTTGAAGCCCCGGTTTCGGTTTCTTCGTTTTTGGCACTGTTACCACCTCCATCTTTTTTGATTCCTAGAATTTCTTTTGCTTGTTCTTCTGTAAACGGAAATGAATAAACAATTAAAGCAACTGCAGAATCATAAGTTAATGTGTTATTATTTACAGCTTGTACAATTTCAAGTAAGCTACTAATTTGGGCTCCATTAAGAATAATCTCTTCTTTCTCAGTAGTTTCCTTGGGCTTGTCTTCGTTAGCTTCTTCTGTCTTTTCGCTCTCAATTTTGCTCTGAGAATTGCTTTTATTGTCATCTTCTTTAGCTAAATTTTTCTCTATTTTATTCTCTTTTTCTTTTTCACTCTCTGAATTATTGTCTGCATTTGATTGTTTTAGTGCCAGTTCTTTTTTATATGCCTCTTCTGCAGCTCTTTGTTTCAGAACGTCTCTCCAATCCTGTCCTCTCTCAGCACATATGCGTGCAAGAGTATCTTGTCCTGTATTAAGTGCCGTTTCATTTGCTTTAACCTCTTTTAGAGGATCTATCCAGCTCCATCCCGGAGATACCCACTCATGACGCATATATTTTTTCTTGTTCTGCCAAAAATCTTTAATATCTAACTGTTTAGAGAGTACTGCTGAAATAAGAAATTCAGTATAAACCTCGTCACATATATGGTCTATAATAAATTGCTGCCACATTGCATATGAGCGTTGGTCTTCAAGTAGTCCTTGTCTTGCACTGCTATAATTCACCTGTGACATATCTCTTGAAACTGCTTCATATGATAAACCCTGTCCTGAACCTGCAAGCCTTTGCTGTGTAGAAATAAAATCTTTAGCATTACTTGATTGTCCTGAAGGATTAACTGCAGATACAGTTTCACCAGGCTGTAATTCTTGAATCATACCAGGTGATATTGTTTTTGATTTATATCCGCTTTTAGAGTCAATACTGTTTGTCCCTCTTCCAATTCCCGTTCCTGGCGATACTTTAGTTATAAACACTGATAAACAGGCAAGTATACGTTCCTTTACTGAAATTGCTTCCACAAATTCATTAACATCCCTAACCCTACGAATAGTTTTAGACATTGATGATATTTCTCTTATTTGTGAAGGTCTTGTTTTTTTCCATGCATAAATAACATTTTTAGCCTCAATCCGCTCTGTCTCTCCGTTCCAAAAACCTTCAGGAGTATATTTTTTAAACCAGTATGCAACTGGCTTATTATATCTGTTTAGTTCAATTCCACTAATTATTTTATTACCACCTACGCCCGAAGCATTTGACATTGATGTATCAAGTTCATCAATTTCTCGTGCCTGTAAACTGAATGGAACTATACCATCAGATGTATAAGCCTTTATAAAAATAACAGCACCATCAACAATAAGCCTTCTAATGGCCATTTGTTGCATCTCTAAAAAAGTTTGAGTTCCTGTCACATCACAGTTTCTCGCTTTGCACCATTCTTTCCACAATTCCTCAATTTGCGTATTCAGTTCATCATTATCACTGCCATCTGGTTTAAGGACTTTAGCTTGAACTTGCATTCCAGTTCCAATAACATTTCTCTCAAATGCTCCGATTATGCTTTCAGAAATATCAGAGTTTCGCTCTAAATCTCTAGCTCTTGCCCGGATTATATCTCTACTGCCTTGGTCTGTCTGCTCAGCCATAGTATTTACAGCAGTCCATCCATGATTTAATCTGTCATTACTACCCGAATCATAAAATCTATGTTTAAGTGCTTCTCTCCATTCGCCTCTTTTATATGCCCAAGAAGGACTAAAAGCAGCTATTGTTTTATCAATAAAATTCAATCTTCTCACCCCCTTTCAGAAAGTGTTTATTATCTTCTATCGAATACTGCAACATATGTACTATTTTCATTTTGCTCATAAAGCTGTTGTGTCAACTTTCTTCTTTCTTGATATAGAGTATTTAAATCCGCGCGTCTTATTTGTTTAGATCCAATTCTATATTCCTGAGCTCCATTTTCTATTGCTGCTATTGCAGTATTAATTTGATTAAGCTGTTCATCTACTGTCACTTTATCCACCCGCCTTTGTCATTTATCCAGCTACTATTAGATTTAATAAACCCACCGGAATCCTCCTGTGGGTTTGATTTAACTTGTTGTGTTTCTGTTTCAAATTGTTGTTCCTGTAGATATCTAATATGGAGTAAATCAGCTGCACATCCTGCATAAACTTCACAATCTAAGTAGTGATTTGCAGTATGTGAACCTTTAGGTCTCCAAACCTCTACATCTCTTCCACCTTTTTTTTCAATTGTTTTTTCCTCTGAGCATATTTGCTCAGCATAATCAATATCACACCCTTCATATACCATCCAGCTTCCGTATCCGTTTTCCCTTTTAAGTCTTCCGGCTATCATATCTTTATATTGTCCACCATCTACTATATACAAACGCATTCCAAAAGCTTTGCTGTCAGACTTATCAATGGTACTTATCTTATATCTGGATACCAGCGGTGTAGATGAACCCTTCATCGGCACAGCCCATTCTTGATTGACTGCACAGAATTCATAAACCTCATCAGTCCTTGCACCTGAGTCTATTCCACATAAATTGACTTGATAAGTATTTCCATTGGTATCGTAAAATACAGAATTCATTATAGTTTCTATATCATCCCATGTTTCAGCTCGTCCATGTGCAATATTCCAGCTTGTCAATCGCTCTCCCCAAGCTCTAATAGTAAAATAGAAATAATCCTTCTGAACATCAACCCCACCTGTTAATAGAATAGTTCCTAAAGGTACTTCGTTTTCAGGTACTCCTGATTGTCTTTTCAAAACTATATCAGAATTCATTTTTACCTCTGTGTTTTCCCAAGGTTCTGCAAGCCATGAATTTACGAAGTTCATCAATAGTTCTGGAGTATCTTTAGAAGTCAAGAATGTATATACAACATCTCCAAACCTAACCCAGCGTGAATAAATCGCATTTATATGAAAAGCTGTTTTTTTTGTACCATTACTCTTTTCTGTTCTCCATTCACCAGCTCTTACCATCGCTTGTTTATGTGCATCAGTAATCACTCCTCTACATTTCTCACATTCATAATATGCAGAAGCTGCCGACTCTTCTGGTGAAGCTGACTTTTCCCATTTTATTTGTTTAAATCTAAATATTTGATAGTGTCCACAATAAGGGCATGGGACGTAAAATTTAAATTGACTATCAGCATTCTCCCACTCCTGCCATATAGCTCCAAACTTTTTTGTTGGGGTTGAAGTTTGAAATATCTTTTTATTATGAGCAAAAGTTTTTGTTCTCTCCCTTGCCAAACTTCTAGGTTCTGCCTCTTTTCCTGCACTCGCTGGAAACTTATCAACTTCATCCATCAGTAAATATCGTATTGGTCTTGATGCAAGAGAAGCTGGGCTATTTGCACCTGACAGAACAACATACATTCCATCAAATTGCAGTTCAAGCATTTTACTTTCTTGTTCTTGATACCTGTTTTTAATTTCTGGACATAAGTTAACCATTGGCTGTATTCGATTTTTACTTGTATATTCTGCAAGATCTAAAGTTGGATACACAATCAATGTTGGGCTTGGATCCTGAGCTATTATATATCCAATAATATTGTTTAGGCCTTCTGTTCCTCCTACCTGTGTAGGCTTAACAAAAATAATTTCTTCTATATCTGGATTATTGAACGCATCCATTACTCCTTGCAAATATGGTGTTTTTGATGTATCCCATTTACCAGGTTCTGCTGATGTTTTGGCATCTAGTATTCTATGCTTATCAGCCCACTGTGAAACAGTCAATCTTTCAGGAGGTTTTAATATTTTTAAAGCTTTATCAAGCCATTCTGACCACTCATGTTTTTTCTTTCTTTTTCTTCGTGGCCGTGTATACTCCATCAATTGATAATTGTTCAAGTGCATCTGATGTCAACTCCGTAATCATTTTTTCTATCCTCCTGGCTTCAATCGAATCAACAATACCTGATAATTCATTTGCAATTTTTCTACTAAATCCAAACATAGACCTTTTTAGAATAACAAAAAACCGCTGTAATTCAGCGGTCACATCTTCTTTTCTTATATACTCTCCTCTAATAACAGCATTAGCAAACTCTGCTTTTTCTGCCTGTTCTCTTTTGAGGTCCATTTCATACTTTAACTTTTTGGTTGCGATTGACATTCCAGCAACATCTTCTTCATCTTTAATTCCATTGCCTATCAATCCCCTCCATTTAAGAATTTCCCATAATGGCCACCAGCCTCTAGCTGATTTTGGACAACCTTTTGATTCCCACTCAGTTAATGTCTTTCTGGCAATACCCAGTTTTTCACAAATCTCCTGAGTACAAACACAAATCTGTCCATCAATTTCTTTGTAAGAATCGTTTAAATTTTTCATGCTTTTCTCCTACTTGTTACCCTGAAAAAAGTTTTTATACTGGGTGATATTCCGGGGTTCGCTAGACCCGCACCTCCCCACCCCCATAGGAAGGACCCAAATAATAATTTATTAATAATATAATATTTTAACACTTTTAGCGAAAATAAAAAATCCTGTATCAATTGATATCACTGCATTTCAGCTTGCATTATTCTTTTCAATGTGATATTATGTATTAAACAATGTAAAATTGTTTGATACGTATGTAAACTTATATAGCTATATTTGTTTACCGCCATACAGGAGGTGAACAATAATGAAAAGAGACAAATTATTTCTTTATGTCATAATACTATTACTAATCTCAGTAATTATTATGTTTGAGATCATTTTATTACGTAAGTAGCTAAACCTAAACATTCCTTTAGTCGTCAATATATATTGGCGACATCCACAACTGATAATAATATAATTTATTACAAATATAATATCAGTAAATTCCAATAAAATATCTCTTAAAAATCCATTAACTTTTATAACAAATCCCAATTTCAATAGGGTTTCAAGATTTTAAATGTTACCTTCTTGCTAGAAGTATGTTTTTACCCCTCAACTTTTGACATAAACACCTCTACATTTGACACATTGTTATATGTATGATTGTGTCAATGTCATTTTAAAAAGTTTCTTCTAATAATGCACAAAAAAATATATACATCAGTTGGACATTTCTCTGATATGTCAACGTCAGTATATATTTAAGTTAGAATCTATACTTTTTTTAGTCTGCTAATAAGACCTTTAATCTTATATTTGCTTTTATTAAAATCAAAAAATATCTTTGCAACTTTAAAAATATAACCAGCATTGTTTTTATTTTCAATAATATCTCTGATATCATTTGAAGTGTATTTTCTTTCACCTGAAGCTGACTTTATTCTAAACCCTTTTTCATTTGCAAAAGATGCTACTTCAGTTATACTTTGAATTTCTATAAATTTTTGAACAATAATACCTTCAGCAGTTACAGGCTTTTCTTTTATACATTTGATAACAACATCTCTTACTAAAGTTAAATCTTCAATTTGAGTGTTTAATTCATTAAGTGTTAATGCTTTAGAATACATATCACTTTTTCCCCTTTGTCAAATTTAGTATTCTCAATTTTTTAACCGCTTGGTCTTTAGTTTCCTGAATTACCCCAATATATCTTAATGTTGTCCCTATATCAGAATGATTAAATAACTCTTTGACAATTACAATGTCTTTTGTTTGCTGATATAAAAGAAATCCAAATGTTTTTCTCATGGAATGAGTTCCAAGAGAATCAATGTTATATTGTTTAGCAACTTCTTTTAGTATATCATATGCTCTAGCTCTGCTAATCGGTTTGTTTGTTCCTTGACGAGAAGCAAATAAATATTCATAATCTTTCATATTTTCAGTATATTTTTTTATTTCTGGCTTAATATCTGGATGAATTAGGAATCTTTTTTCTTTGCCTGTTTTTTGCTCATAAAGTGTAATATATTCTTTATTTCTAACATCTTTTACTCTAAGTTTCAATATATCAGATATTCGTAGTCCACTATATATCCCAAATAAAAACATTATGTAATCCCTAATATTTTTTTCTTTAAGATCATTTGCAATCTGACGTATAAGTTCTATATCTCTAATAGGCTCAACTGTTCTCATCAGATTCCACCTTCTTTGCTTCAGATAACCTTTCACAATTATTACACTTTTTACAGCTTTCTCTCTCTGAAATTAATAATTTTCGCTTTTTTTCTGGAGCTGATTTAAAATCAAAAATGCAGCTCCTACAGTCCACAGAATGTATCCACCTAATTGTTTGTATAAATATCAGCTCCTTTTTGCATAAATAAAAACGAGGCAGGTGTCTTTCTCCCTGTCTCGTTTCGTGTGTTCAAAATTAAAAGATATTTTTCTATTATACTATTATACTTTACTTTTTCGCGACATTCACCGACAAACTGTCACTCCACTTCTTAAGCCTTCTTTCAATTGTTCTGCTTGTCCATCCCATTTCTTCTGCAATCTCTCTAGTCTTTTTTCCATTTATATATTTATATATAAGTATCTGCCTTAATTCACTATCAGTAATATCATTGTATATGTACTCAGTAATTTTATCTTTAGTATCTAAAAGCTCATTGAGCTTTGTATTAAGCCTATTTTCTATCCTTCTAATTTTTCGAAAATAGCTATTATAATCATATCCCTCAATTTTTATTTGATGTGCAATGTATGGATATGTTGGTTGTGAGCCTGTTACAGAATCTTTTGTATATTCCGGCTCTAATTTCTTAATTTCATTCTTTATTTGCTCTATCTCACTCTCGATTTTTGTAAATCGTGTTAATTCTTCTTTAGTCATACTCATAAGTTCAAACCTCCATTCCTATTTTGACATGCACCTGTGAAATATTTGTTTTTTATGCTGTTCTGAAAGTGAAGCATATTCTTGTATTTCAATTTCTATCAAGGTCATTAAGCAGTAATTAGCCATGTCTTTAAGTGTATCTCTTAGGCTCTCATCTTTGACTTTATTTTCTGCTCCTGTTGCAAGTGCTTTAATTCTATTCCATTTGTCTGACATTCTTGTAACTGCAGAAATCAGTCCAAGTTCATTAAAAGTTTTTCAAAATGAATCCCCATAAGCTACATTTTTAGATTTATAAATCTCGTTTAATTCCTCACATAATATTTTGTGCTTAATGTGCTTTTCTTTCATTATCATCATCCTTCCTCATTTATATGAATTTTTCTGTAAACTTTGTTTTATTATACTTTTACCTTCTGCAAAAGTATATAGATATTTCACGTTTTGTAAAAAACATTCAACAATTCTTAACCTTGGTTTTCTATCTTTGATTATTGCGTTTAAAAAACATTATCCATTTATATACCTTCTTTCATTTTTATGGTATAATTTTCTTCAAGATGGAGGTGATGTTTATGGCGATAGATTTACAAAATTTAACTAAAATCGATTTATATTGTCCTTTTAGACATGATTACTGTGTAATGGAATGTGCTTTATTCCATAAAGAGTCTGCATTTTCTGGTCATTGTTCTATATTTAACACTAAAGATTTATTAATCATTCAAAGAAAAACTTATGATTTGTTAGAATGCATCAATGATAATTTGCAGAATATTAATAATAGCTAATTACAGTAACTTAGTTCAATCTTAGGTTTGAGTTAGATTTGTATTCTAACTCAAACTTTGGACGAGCCGACCAAATCTATTTTTTTATTTGTAAATCGTGTTAATTCTTCACTAGTCATGCTCATAGTTGCAACGCCTCCTTTCTTCACGCTTTAAAGGTTGCTATTTAAATATTTTCATTTTTTGCCTTTCTCAAGTTATACCAACTTTTGACAAATAGTTTTCTATGTAGTACAATAGATAAATAAAAGTACCTTGAGCGAGGACTAACAGCACCCCCTGTTGTTTATCCTCACCACTCTCCGAGAGGGGTAGAGAAGATAAATCCATGCAAGGAAATATTATAAAGGGGGTATGCCATATGATGCTAAATAAAGTTGGTAATTTCTTTAAATCATTTAGTTTTAAGGGTTTGTCTCTAAATTTTGGTATTATTAAGCTAGATCTTGCATGGTGTTCTCGCTGAGGGTGCTTTTTATTTTTATTGCGAATTAAATCAGATTCATTTGCTCTGACAAAATAAGATTTTTCTCTTCGGTGTTCCTTTTTTTCTTATAATCGTTATACTGCTGACGATACCTGTAGCTGTCTCCAAAAACTTTCCATGCAGCCTTTACTAGATTTGGTTCAAAAGGACGTATTTTTTCTAAGTCCTCTATCGCCTTAGCAGAAATAGAACAACCACAACAACCTGTTCGTTTCAGCCCATACACCTCATATGCATCTGAATATTTAATTTTGTGAAAGTCCTTGTACCACTGCTTGTCTGCGTCCGACACATAGTATAAGGGTCTTAATCTATATTGACCTCCTGCCGTTTCTGAGAAGCACATAGATGTATTGTCTTTGCGTGGAACAGACCTCATGCCTCCTTCATCTCTGCTCTCACCTGTGATTACCATGTCAAAGTCCTTTTGCACTGCGTGGGCTACATGTTTTTTGCAGTAGTCACAGCACTTGTTGCTTACTTTAAAAGGGATTGGATTTTCTTTAATAAAGTCAAGCATATATTTTGAGGAGTTTATGACAAGTTGGATGTCAGGTCGTGGCTCTCCTGCGGAATTACATCCGCACAAAAAGTTAATTGTTGTTTCACACCCAGGGTATCTTGCTTTTAGTTCTGCCCGCTTAGCTGCTTTATCTTCTGCATTTGCGTATTCATCAGCTATTGTCAACGGAATGTTTTTCTTTTGCACCCCCTCCAACCCAGCCGACATAATCTTTGAAACGAACGGTAGCCCATGTTCCCTTGTAGCCAGAACGATATTTTTTTTAGGTCTGTGTTCGGTGATTGTTATACCGTAAAGCTTTTCCATGTTACGAACATGGCGCTTAATTGCCTCCATTTCAAGCCCTGTGTTAAAAAAGCAGTATTGGACAGGTGGAAGATTAAATGTTTGACGTACTGTCTCAATCAAGTGAAGCATGATGTCACTATCGCTGCCTCCTGAATAAGAACATATTGCATTCGGATGCTCTATCAGCCTTTTTGCTATGATGCTTTTAATTGCCTCAAATTTGCGCGGTGATTCAAAATCTGCATATGTAGGTCTGTCGGTGTATACTTTGCTTTTGTATTCAATCTTCTTGTTTGTTTTCATAGTCATAAGTCCTCTCTCGTCAGAGAGGCGGCGCGCCTTTAAAAGCTTACCTATGACGTTTAAAATTTATTTTTTAGTTCACATTTATTTAAATGGTGAAACTATTCTTCCCAATATGATATTTCAGTTTCTATTGTTTCATTTAGCTCATCAATAGTCTTTATGTCTGGGTTTTCTTGATCAAATATATTAAACTCTTCTTCGAGCATTCCAGTCTCTTGCAAAATCTGTATGTTATACAAAAGCCTTAAAAGACTACTCATTTTATTCTTATCTTTCCATTTATAAGCCTTGCATAATACTCTAAAATCAGTTGCTAACGCCCATACTGTTTTACCCTTAATATCAGTAATTACATTGTCTTTCTTTATCCCTAAGAAGGTATTTTCTATCGGATAAACGCTGTCAATCCATACTTTTGTACCATTCGATAAACCCTGTACTTCCTCAAAAATTTTTAGTTTATGGGTTATTTTATGTTCTGGCTTTATGGTGTCCGTTTCGGACACTTCTTTACTTAACATTGCTGTTTCTGCAGCTCTTTCTGCTTCAACTGTTGCTTGCAGTGCTCTTACTGTTGCATGTTCCGCTTTCTTTACCGCCTGCTCTACCTCCTCCGTTCCATCAGTATGTAAAACTGACTTTACTGGTATACCTATTTGTTTTGCTAATTCTATCTCTCCCTGCATTCCTTCGCTTATGACATTTCCAAATACCCATACTTCATCACAATGTTTCACAAGCTCAAGCCCTAAAGCTAATGCTGTTTCCCTCTCCTGCTGTACTTTATCGTTAAGTATCCCGTTGAATGTAACGTGTGGAGCTATTGGAATATACCCCATTATTAAAACAGTCTTGCAATACTCTTTTGCTCTTGTTATATTTTCTTCTATATCTCCCTTAACTGGAGAACATACATAAACTAACTTTTTATTAAACATTTTCTCTGCTACCTCCATTTTTCAAGTAATTTGTAATAACCTTTGAGGCTTCCTCCCAGCCGTAACATACTGCTGTAAAATATCCGTTATTATCTAATGCCTCTAACCATTCGTTTTGTTTTCGTGTCGTTTTATTCTCGCCTGCCTTTAGTTCTATATATAGTCCATGATATACACCCCTAGGTACTGGTAAGCATATATCCGGTACACCTGCTTTTACTCCTTCCGCTTTGAGTCTCTTCGCTGTAGCAATATCCCTCTTTCCACCATTAGGTATATGGTACATTAGATCAAGCTCTGGCATAGCACCAGATGATAATGTAGCCCATCTAAACAAATATATTTGCTCTACGCTCTCACTTGCTGTTGGAATTTTGCTTTTAGGCAATCTCTAAACCTCCTTTGCTTTTCCGATTCTTTTCCCTCATATGAGGCTTATCCCTCTGCCGCATCCTTACATACAGATAAGCCCCACTCACAAATTTGCTATACTTTATATCAATGTCATTAAATATGTATCCCTCATATAACTTTTCGAATATGTCACTTGCTAAATTCTGATCTCTGGCTATCCTCTCCGCTTTCCTTTTTGTCATTTTGCTATCTGCTATAGTAATTTTAGGTTTTTCTAAATTTCTGCTTGTTGTATATCTCTTTGAATTTTTAGAATCTTTTGTTATGTATCTGGCTAGTCCTTCCAGACCATAATCATCAGTCTGCAATCGTCTACTGTGTGTCCTACCTCCCTTATCCCAAATTTTTTCCGCTGCATCTCTATCTCGGAAATTCATTACTATGTGATGGTGTACCCTTTTTTTACCTTTCTTCTCATCCTCTTCATACTCGGTTACATAAATGTATTTAAGAGCAGGAAGTTTATTTTTTCTTACATATCTGTTTAAACGTCTAATGTAATTTTGCATATCCTTTTTGGCCTGCTCCGGACTGCCCGGTAAATGTTTACTATCGTATGTAAATGTAGCCCATATATCCTCATTAGTGAAATTTGTATTTATTAACCTTATAATTTTTTTCTTTGTGTTTTTGTCATTCAAATTTTTTTGCACTTCTCTACTAGGCTTTTTTTTCTTCATCCTGATATCTTTATTACCTGTTTTCCATATAGGATATATTTCACATTCCAGCATTTGACCGCTCTTTATTGTTTTTACTCTATATTTCTTAATATTTTTATCTCTCAGAGCTTCTATTTTTTCCTCTATGCTATCTTCATATTGAATGTCATATATGACCTCATAATTTTCTAGGGTATAGCTGTTACTATACGGCACATATTTAACCCCCTTTATGTTAATAATTTTTGTGTCATATTAATTAACTAATAATGGTAATTTCTTGTTTATGGTTGTTAAGTTAATACCTATTACGAGCCCGTAAACGCCTATCAGCGTTGACTTTGACTTATGCCGTTAAGTATGCTATACTGTTATTGTATTTGTTTGGCAATTAGTCAAATTTAAGGTTACGCCTTGTGTACTACTGGAATAGCATACAAGGCGTTTTTTTCTGTTTTCTTTATCATTTATGTAGCTCACCTACCGACCTTTTAACATAGCGGTTTTTCCTCTCCCTTTGTCTTTCACTTGTACAATATGGGCAAATATAGCCTCTCTTTGTAACTTTTTTATACCTGCTTATATTCCACGTCTTCCCGCAATCATTACATATTGCAAAATAGGCTATATACGTATGATCTAGCATAGAGGATAAATCAGTACCTGTATTAAACAAAGGCATAACCTTATTTAATAATCTCATTGCTATACCTCCTGTTTAAATACCGCTGCATCTGACCTCATAAAAGTTAACTTCCCTTTTGTTGATTTAGAAATTTTCACTTTTAGACAAGAAGTAATATTAACTGATACATCTTTTAATAAGCCGTCATAAATCATTATTGCTGAGTTTAAAATAAGCTCTTTTATAATGTTCTCTACTGGTAGCAATCCATATGAAGCTGAGCCACCACCAAATAAATTTTCTATTTGCTCCTCTGCTCGCTTTATTGCTTGTCGCCTATTCTCTTCCGCTTTCTTTTGAAACTGATACTTTGTAGCTTCAGCACAATTACAATGAAGCGTTGCACATTCATTAGCCTGTTCTATTGTTTCAAAATCTTCCTTATCATGCAGGCTGTTTTGTCCGCAGAATCGGCAACTGCCAAAAGATATAACTTTCTTCATAGCTTTTCTCCTTTCATAATTTTGTTTTATGTCCTCTTGTTTAATACAGCCCATTTTTTCTGATATTGTTTCTTCCTAGCTTTTTTGCATAAATCGCAAATGTCTTGAATCTGTCTGCTATAAAATGTACCTCCGCAACGCTTACAGTATTGTGGCTTCATTCTTATAAAGCTGCTACATTCGTCACAGTTTATTTCTCCAGAAGTACAGCCCTTGACTGGATTCCATTTCATACATATATCTTTCTGCCAAAATCCATCCCAGTTAAGCTGATTAAATCTTGTCTTCAATGTTGCAATTAACCTAGCTTCAAGTGCTTTGTGTTCAAAAGCTCTTCTATTCTTTTTCCGTTCATTTTGACGATTGTTGCCAATGTAAGCACCCGAACCCCAAACATCCAGCCGAGCTACTCTGTGTTCTACTCCTGAAAGTGACCTACCTAATTTATCAGCAATATCCTTTATCTTTTCTCCTTGTCGATATAGATAAATAAGCTTTGCATCTTCTTGCGGTGTCCACTTAATGCAACCTTTAGGCTTATTAGCAGAATCATTTTTTCTCTTTTGTTTTAGCCATTCTGGCTCACTTCCAAAAGCATATAATTCTACTCTACGGCTATCCCATCTATCAGGATTATTTTTAAGCCAGGTAATGAGTGACGATATTCTGATGTAAGTAAACTCTTTTTTACCTCTTGGAGCTATATGTTTGAATGGAAGACCTAGTCTGGGAATCCAGTAGTCTGTGATAGTGTGTATGTCTATTCCTAAAAGTTTTGATACTTGGAGCGCCGGTATATATTCACTATGATCTTTGAAAGCACCAAGCCCAATCCTTTTGGATTTTACTGTTATGGCGTTTTGACTTCTACCCATGATTTTAGCTATCTGAGGAATTGTTTTTGAACCCCATAAGTCACGAAGCAGTTCTATTTCACTCTGAGTCCAGTTTTTTTTGCATCCCATTGCTATTCCCTCAACACTCGCTATTTGAAAATAGTTTATGCGTTCCGTCTCGAAGTGCTTTTTCCTCTTCTGACATTTCATATCCTAGCTTTGTTAAAAAATCATAGACTAAGTTTGAATCTTCATCATTTTCATATTCTCCATTCCAGTTATAATAGCGGTTTTGAGTTGATTCAAGTGATAGATATACCATCGCAAATAAACTAAGTTCCGGCTGTTTTGCAATATCATCTGCTATGTCGTCATATTTTAATTCCTCTTCATCATCTCCATCAACCTCTATATTGAAATATTCTTTTATAGAATTAAGATCAATGCCAAAATCAAAATATTCGGCTGTTCCTTTACGTAGTAAGTACTCAACTATTGTTCTAATATTTTTTTTAGCCTTAGTGCTAGTTATTTGTTTTGCAAAGCTAAGTCTTAGATTATAAGCTTGATGTGTCAGTTCTCTTAATTCAACTAGCTTTTTTTCTCTGTCTTGTCGCATTCTTTGCGCTTCGTCATCTTCATTGTCTCTCTCATTAATTTCATCTTGTCTTCTGCATAGTTGAATTGCTCCCCAACCAGTTTCATAGTAGAAGTATTCTGTGTCTTGAGCATCGTCGGGTACTTCAATTTTCTGATCGTATTCAGATGGGAAGTAGTTTTTTATAGTGATAAGATCTGCTGTATCTTCTGTCTTTTTTGCAAATTTCTGAAGCTCAGAAATAATAAATGTCCTCTGTTTTTCCTTTTTTTCTTTTTCGATAGCACTCTGCAGCTCCCATTTAAAATTAGGTGTACCTATTTTGTCTAATACACTGTTTCTTAGTGATATATCATGAATCTTATCTAGTTCCATGTAGTCTAGAAGTGAAGCACCACGCTCTACTGATTTTTTTAATTTATCGCTATCAAGTTCTAGTAACTTTACTCTTCGCCTTACTGTTGATTCTGAGAATCCGGTCTTTTCTGATATGTTGTTTATTGACTCTCCAAGGTCGAGCATCATTTGAAAACCTTGCGCCTGCTCGTATATATTTAAATCGCTACGTTGCATATTTTCAAGCAGCATTGTTGCTAACTGTGTCTTGTAATCCATATCTGATACTATACAAGGTAATTCTGTTAGCCCTGCAAGTTTTGCAGCTGCAAGACGTCTATTCCCAATTACAACGAAATACCCCATTTCCTCTTGTACCTTTGGGTCATCTGCTCCGACACCTGTATCAAAGCAGAACCAAGGCACTACCGTCAAGTTTTGTAAAACTCCCCTAGTTTTAATACTTTCTGCAAGCTCCGTCAAATCCCCAAGTTCTTTTCGTGGATTTTTTGGGTGATTTCTCAGCTTATTTATATCAATGTTTTGTAACATACTTTTTACTCCTTCCTCATAGTTGCCTAGCAATTCAAGATTTTGAATTTCCTCTCCTACTTAATACACAAAGGGCAGCTCCAATCATAACAACTACCTATCTTTTGTCCCTCTTCTGTGACTATTTCCTCCTGCTCAGGATGCCTGCAATTATACCCGCTGTTAACCAAAATACCATGCTCTAAATATGCACTATAGAAATAACTACAATTCCGATATTTAATTTCTTTTTGGCGTAGTTCTGGCATATGAATCATCCCTTTCTGCTACAGCACTAATTTTTTTATTAGCTTGCTGCCTTTGCCTTTCGCAATCCGCTTCGTATTTCTTAAATCTTTTAAGCACTCCGCTTTCACTCAGCCCAAATAACTCACCTATGTACTTCCACGATAATCCGTTGTTTTTATGTTCTCTTATCCCTTCAAAATCTTCTTTGCTTAATTTTATTGCAGGCTTCTTTTTGCGATTATTTCCAAATTCAAAAATCACTACAGCTTGCTCCGGCGTACAGTCCGTTAAAATACTAATTGCTAGACAGCACCAGTTTTCTTCCATTGTCCTCCCTCCCGCTTTTGTATATTTGCAGATTTAATTTTGATAAATTGTATTAGCTATTTTCTTACTATAAATTTCGAATTCTTCGTGACTAATCACACCACACTGGCTGTATGCAAGTAGCATACCTAGATAAATTCCGTAGCTTAGGCTCTTCCCGCCATCACTTTTAGTTTCTTTGTATTCGATAAGTTTTTCAGCGAGATTTTTTAGTGCTGTTTGCTTGTCCATTCTGTTAACTTCCCCTCTTTAATTCACTTATGCAGTTACAGCAGATATTCTTTCCCTTGTATGCTTCAACGTTTTTTGCTTCATTGCAGAAGATACATGCAGGCTCGTATTTCTTCAAAATAATTGTTTCTTCATCAACATAAATTTCTAAAGCGTCCTTCTCCTCAATTCCAAACGTTCTACGAAGCTCAATTGGCAATACTACTCTTCCTAAGTCATCTACTTTTCTAACTACTCCTGTTGCTTTTCTAGTCATAAATAAATCCTCCTTAAATTTTAATTTTTTAATTATTTTCAACTCCAAGCCATTTTAGAAATCTTGGCTTTGGGATTATGTATTTCCCTTTACCTGACCGTTCTGCAGGAAACTTTTTACTTCTAAATAGCCTATAAACTTGATCATGGGATATATCAAGATATTCCTTTACATCTTTAGGTGTCAGTAACATTGGTAGTTCATCATTTTTCAATTACTATCCCTCCTTTTGATAAACAAAACTTACTTTTTTATATTTTTAATAATCAAATCTGGAATTTTGATAAAGATATATCGGTTTTGACGATATTATGCTATAATTTCATTAGATTCATCTAAATTGTTTTTTATTAATTTGGATACAGGGATGTTTAATTTTAGTGATAGTTGTTCTAGCTTATCTCCGCTTGGGAAACTCTTTCCGTTTTCCAGTTCGCAGAGATAATTTTGTGAAATTCCTAACATTTCTGCAAATTGTGATTGAGTTAGTCTTTTTCTTTTGCGGATTTGTTTTAAGTTTAGTTTTAACATTAAATCGTCTCCTTTACGTTTGATGATTTAATGTTATCGCAATATGCGATTATTTTCAAACAATAAGTATCGCTATATGCAATATTGGCAAATAAATGTACTGATAATCCTTTATTTTAGTAACTTTTTCTTTATCATACTAATTATTTCAAATTTATTTTATCGCTTTTAGCGATACTAGAGGTTATACGCTATGAAAATTGGTGAACAGATTAAAAAAATAAGAAAAGAAAAGCAGCTTTCTCAGAAAGAAGTATCTAAGAGGGCTAATATATCTCAAAACTTTCTCAGTGAAATAGAAAATGGCAAATCATGTGGAATATCTACTATTGAAAGTATTTGCTCTGCTTTAGGAATAACATTGTCGTTCCTCTTTAAAGAAGAATATGAAGATATGAATTATAGTATAACTACTGATATTTCATCTGAGTTACAAGAAATCGGCATTGAATATATAGCACTAGCCAAAGAATTTAAAGATAAAAACATACCACCTGAGGTGGTTAAAAAAATACTTGATGCATTTTCTTCATATGATAAATAATGAAAATATATCATCGCTCCATGGATAATCTAAGTTTATAAATAATATACCTTTAATTGATATAAAAGGTATATTATTTATACCAAGTCTAATAGTATGTAACATAAGTCCATCCTTTATTGTCTTTTTTTATTTCCATTATACTATTAATTGTATTATATTCCATAGTAAAATAATTACATTTAAATCCAATTAATATCAATATGTGCCATATATCATCATTTTGTTACAATCATATTATAACTCTTACTTAATATGTAATTGGTTGAATTTTGAAGCAATCTAGACAAAATTTCAAATACTCACGCTTTATTATCGTAATAAGCGATATTTAACCATTGCATATTATCGCTTAAAATAATAACATATACTTAGAAATTATTAGTGTTGGGGGATTTGAAAATGATTAATTTAGCAATATTAGATGATGAACTAAGAGTTCTTGGGGAATATGAAAAAAAATTCTCGAAAAGCTGGTTTGAAAAAAATGATGTTGATGGTGAAATACTCTTGGTAACATCATCACCAAATGAATTTATATCAACAGTATTAAAAGGGTTAGTTAATGTATGCATTATTGATGTTAATTTAAATAGTAATACAAATGGCATGTCTCTAGCTAAGCATTTAAGAAAATTGGGGTATAGTTGCGAAATTATTTTTATGACAGGTTGCCTAGAATATATTCAGCAAGCTTTTGAAGTACAGGCATATAACTTTATTCCAAAACCAGGATGGTCAATGCTTGAAAAAACCTTAATAAATCTCTCAAAAGAAAATAAAACTACTAAGAGGAATATTATAGATATTAAATGTAACCACGAAATATTTTTTATTCCCATTGAAGACATAACTCATATTGAGAGAGTTCAAACAAAAACAAATGTTTATACACAATCAAATAGTAGTATATATTCAACATATGAAGGATTAGAACAACTAGTAAACAGGATGAATGACTCCCGTTTTAAGCGATGCCACCGTTCAACATTTGTAAATGTTGAATTCGTATTTAGTTTAGATCAAAAAAGAAAAGTTTTGACATTAACAAATGGGGAATACTGCGATATTGGCCCCAAATATTATGATAATTTTAAAACACAACAAAATTGGAGGAATTTCTTATGTTTGTAATTGCAAATATAGTGTTCACTACATTAAGTGCTTTACTTATTTATTTATTTCTTCATAACGCATATGATTTGAAAGTTACTCCTAAGAGAAGACTATTCTTTATAACCATATTTTCTGTAACTAATACGTTATTATCTTCATCTACATTTCAAATTATTAACAGTAATTTTATATTAAGAATAACAGATACTATTCTTCTATTTGTGTTAAGTACTTTAATTATAAAATATTCGTTAAATACTACATATTTAGAATCCATTTTTTCTTTCTGCATTATGGGTATTGGACTTGGCTTTGGAAACGCAATATCAATATTGATTTTTAGTTTGTTTAACTTTAAATTAACCATAACTCAGACAGCATCAAATATATCTTTATATATTGCTGTTAATTTTGCAATTTATGCTGTTGCAGGAATATTTGTATCACTTGTTTTGCTATTCAAGAAAAAAACTGCTATTTCAAACAAAACCATATATTACATGGTATGCCTAGTCTTTCTAATATTTTGTATTTATATAGGTATATATTTCTTTCAGAATTCATTTGAAATTAGAAATTTTATAATAATGTTGGTAATCGCATTAATCTTTTGTATGTTTACTATATGGTATATTCTATCCTTAAATGAGAATGAGAAACAAAAAATAGACCTTCAACACCAAAAATTTTATAATGAATCTTTAGGTAATGCTCTACAGGATCTAAGACGTTTTAAACACGACCAAGTAAATCATCTATCTGTAATTAATACTTTACTTCATACTAATAAGTATACTGAAGCTACAGGCTATTTGGATGAGATTATAGGTACTGCTCAAGGGCTTACAACCACAGCAATATATAATATTAAAAATGCTGCTCTTTTTGGAATTATATACTCTAAAATGAATAGTGCTAATAAATTAGGTATAACATTTGATTTACAAGTAGTTGGAGTGGTAGAGTCAATCCCTAATATAAAGATATCAGAACTTTGTGAAATAATTGGAATACATTTAGATAATGCAATTGAAGCTACTCAAAATAGTAATGATAAGATAATCGAAATGTTTATTTTAGGAACAGATACTGATATACAATTTACAATTAAGAATAGTTGTAGTATTAAGCCTATTATGAGTAAAATCAAAGAAGATGGCTACTCTACAAAAGGAAATGATAGAGGTCATGGTTTGGCAATTGTAGAAAATATCCTCAGGAAATATTCAAATGTAGTTAACATCATACAATTTGACAATGATGATTCTAAATTTGTTCAAATAATAAAAATTAAAAAAGGCATATAGCCTTTTTTAATCTCGTTTAATTAATGTTTTAGGGCACTCCTTTTGGTGAAATCCAAAGAGCCAACAGGCATTCGCTGATGTGTACGCGGTAAAGGTTCCCAAAGCTACTAAAGCTGTCAGAACTAATAGCTTTATATTTTTTTTCATATAACCCTCCTTTACAATAAACAATTACTTAATGTATTTTTAGTTAATTTATATGCTGCAGGAGTAATAAGTATAGTAACAACAAAAGAATTAATACAAATTATATTAGAATAAACCTTAGGAACAAAAAATGATATAGTAAACAATATAATAAGTTCTATCATACCAAATAATTTTAGCTTTTTATATTGTTTTTTAGAAAGTATAGGTTTACTAGGTAAATCTGCTGGAGAATATAAAAAAGCAATAACTATTGATACTGGTAATAATACTACATTTAAAAAGTCATATGTCACTAATATTGATAAGATACAATTGCCGTAAATTATAAAAAAGTATGCAGATAAACATCCTAATTGTGTTTTTGAGTGAATACCACCTAAAAACATACGAAGTAAACCAAAAGTAAAAATTGCTGTCAATACTTCCAAAAATAAGCCAAATGGTAAAGAAACTATTATTATAGTTAACGCCTTTAAAATATCAGAAAAAGCCATATAGAGACCGTAATCAATTTCCATAGCTTTTTCTGTGGTTATATTAGGGAAATTCAAAACAATCTGGTTTGTAATCTTCTTAGTAATTAAGTCTAACATAAATCACCTATACTATTTTATAAAGTTCAATTAATGTTATTTAAATTATACATTAATTGAAAAGTAATAGATACTATAATTATGAAAGGAAATAAAATATGGAAGATATTAATAAGAAAAGAAAGCGACGTAGTAGAAATGAAGGTATGATTCGTTGGATAGAATCAAAACAACTTTGGGAGGCAAGATATCCAGTTGGTACAAAAGAATATACTGGAAAGGATGGTAAGCAACGCTCTAAAACAGAATACAAAAGCATATATGGAAAGAAAAACGAAAAAGGTCTTCTAGTAAAAAAAATGAGAGAAGCCCTTACTGCTCTAGGAAAGGGTGAGTATGTTGAGCCATCAGATAAAACATTAATTAAGTGGTGTCAAGAGTGGTTTGAAACGCATAAAAAGCCATCTATAAGAACCAATACTAGAGAAAAGTATTTAACATCCATTGCAAGATTAAAGAGATATGACATTGCTAAGATGCCATTGAAAACTCTTAATTTAGAATTAATTCAAAAATTTTATAATTCATTATCAGATGAAGGTTTTAGCCAAGAAACTATTAAGGCTACACATAGTCTCATAAATGGAGCTTTGGAAAAAGCAGAAGAATTGAAAATGGTTATTAAAAATGAAGCTCGAAAAACTATTATTCCTAAAAACGATATTTTACTTTTTGATGAAGATGAGGCAGAAAAAAAAGCTCTCACAGAAGAGCAAGAAAAGGCTTTTCTTTACCAATTAGGACGGCGGACAAAACATTTTATGTATGCTTTATTCATGGATAATACAGGTTTGCGCCCTGGAGAAGCTCTGGCATTAAACAGATCCGATATAGATACGAAGAAAAGAACTGTTAAGGTTACTAAAACATATCTGGAAAAGCAAAAGAAAATCCAAAACGCAACTAAAACAGAATCAAGTAGGAGAACTATCCCTATTCCAGCTGACATTATAAAACTACTTGATGAATACATGCTAAAGCAGCCTAATAAAAAACCTAATGACCCTCTATTTCAAACAGAAAAGGGTAAGAGGCCAACAATGAGTTATTTGAGAAAGCGTTTTAAATACGCAGGTAAGGCTATCGGCTGTGAATGGGTAACCCTTCACACAATGCGCCATACGTATGCTTCAAAACTTTTTAGAGAAAAGGTAGACATTAAAGTTATAAGTAAATTGCTTGGACATAAAGACGTGAGCACAACTTACGATATTTATGTACATTTTATTGACAATGTTGTAGAAGATTCTGTTCAAGTTCTTAATAATGGATTACCTGAAGCACTACCAGAAAAAAGTCGTAAAGGTGAACAAAAGATTAAGAAAAATAATAACAAGATTATTGAATTGAAAAAAGTTAGTACCAATTAAGTACCACTTACAAAACAAAAAAATACAATAAATCACCCTAAAAAACCAAACAAACAAATAAATTTAATAATAATAAAAATCCTTCAAATACCTGTATTATCACGTATTTAAAGGACTTTCAATGTGGAGCTCCCATCCAGATTCGAACTGGAGACCTCATCCTTACCATGGATGCGCTCTGCCGCCTGAGCTATGGGAGCATGTGGAGCGGGTGATGGGAATCGAACCCACGCAGTCAGCTTGGGAAGCTGATATTCTACCATTGAATTACACCCGCGAAGCATCCGATTGTCTCAACTCATGTAGTATAGCACGGACGTAAAACTAAGTCTAGCATAATAAAAACCAATAATTACAAATTAGCTTTTTTGTTCTTCTAAATATTTCTCTAATTTACGTTTTACTCTTTGTAGCGCATTATCGATTGATTTAACATGTCTATCCAACTCTTCTGCAATCTCTTGGTAGGATTTACCTTCCAAATACAAAGTTAAAACTTCCCATTCAAGTGAACTAAGTATTTCACTCATTTTATTCTCAATTCCAAGAAACTCTTCTCTATTAATAACTAATTCCTCCGGATCACTTATACATTCTTCGCTTATAATATCCATAAGAGTTCTATCCGATTCCTCATCAAAAATAGGCTTATTAAGTGAAATATAAGAATTTAAAGGTATGTGCTTTTGTCTAGTTGCTGTTTTGATGGCTGTGATAATCTGACGAGTTATACAAAGCTCAGCAAATGCTCTAAATGAAGAAAGCTTGTCCCCCTTATAATCCCTAATAGCCTTAAATAACCCAATCATGCCTTCTTGAATTATATCTTCGCGATCAGCTCCGATGAGGAAATAAGTCCTTGCTTTTGCACGTACGAAACTCTTGTATTTGTTTATAATATACTCAAGTGCTTGTTCATTACCAAC
The DNA here is from genome assembly GCF_005473905.2 of Ruminiclostridium herbifermentans. Taxonomy (NCBI): domain Bacteria; kingdom Bacillati; phylum Bacillota; class Clostridia; order Eubacteriales; family Oscillospiraceae; genus Ruminiclostridium; species Ruminiclostridium herbifermentans. Next base: position 323,261 of record NZ_CP061336.1, on the reverse strand, counting down.
TTTTGCATCAAGTATTATATCTTCGTCAACCATATCACAATATGTTTGAGAAACATTGACCACTAAGTTCGTTTTCAATACTGTTGCCCCCAGTTTTTTGCATGTAAAAGAGTGGAAAATCAGAATATAGACCTATTTAAATTATAAGCAAAAAGCCCCTATGTGTCAAGTTTTACTTACCCTTTCGAATCTTATCCAGTTTTTCAAATATATCTGAAGACATATTTGACATAAGAATATTACTCTTAATAAGGGGCTTAAAATTAAGTTCTTTAACCCTCTTCAAACTCTGCTTGTATTTTAATTTTCAGTTCTCTCAGATACATTCTGATACAACAAGAAATCATCGTTATTATCTGTATCTGTTCAAAGAGAACTGAAGTAATAACTCTTACCAAATTGGAATTGCAATTTAACAGTCTCTAAATAAAATTATTGGCTGTTTCTCTATTTTGTAAAAAATACATTTATATCAACTTCTGAATTATATCCTGCTTCATTTTTTAAAGATATGCATCAAATACCACTATAATTGTTTTTTATCGTCCTAATAGTTTGATAGCATATTCAAAACGATAATCTTATAAAAACTTATTGTCAAATCAAAATATCAGTCCATTGACTATCTATAAATTACAAAGCACTTCAATTCCTTTAAAACTTAACTCTTACCTCTTTGCTTTAAAATCTCATACATAACTATTGCAGCTGCTACTGACGCATTTAATGAACTTATCTCACCTTGCATTGGAATATTAACTACAAAATCGCATTTCTCACGAACCAGCTTGCCCATACCCTCGCCTTCACTTCCAACAACAAGAGCAATTGCTCCTTTCAAATCGCTATCGTAAAAGGCTTTCTCTCCTGTGGAATCTGTACCTACAACCCAAACATTATTTTTCTTTAGATATTCAATTGTCTGTGCAATATTTGTTACTCTAGCAACTGGAACATACTCTATCGCACCAGCAGACGCCTTTGATACAGCTGAAGTTAATCCTATTGCTCTCCTCTTTGGAATAATTACTCCGTGTGCTCCTACAGCATTAGCAGTTCTAAGAATTGCACCAAAATTGTGTGGGTCTGCTATTTCATCAAGAATTATTATAAATGGAGGCTGTCCTTTATCTTGTGCTATCATCAATATGTCATCAACCTCAACATACTCTTTGACAGCGACAAAAGCTATTATCCCCTGATGTGCCTTAGTGGATGCCATACTCTCAATAACATTATGGTCAACCTCAGTTATAATAATCTTCTTTTCTCTTGCCATTGCAATTATTTGACGTATTGAGCCTTCTCGTTCTCCCTTTGACACAAATATTTTATTTATCGTCCTGTTAGCTTTAAGAGCTTCCATTATTGGATTTCTTCCCTCAATCTTGTCTATTTCTCCAACAACTTCCTCCTGCGCTGCCAAATCAGGTTTATAATCATATTTCAGTTCTCCAGAATATAAACTCTGCATGTCTTTATTAAACTTATTCTCTCTTTTACTGCCAAAGGTCTTTTTGCCTGCATTAACCTTTTTATTATTGTTATCATTAAATGACTTTTTCCCGCCATCCCCATAAGACTTCCTCTTATCGGAATGAGATTTAAATCCACTCTTACTTTCATTGCTCGTCCTATTACCAAATCTATTTCTTCCTTCAGCCATTACGTAAACCTACTCTTTCGCTATTATTATTTTTTTTTATCCGTTAAACCTTCTAGTGTATTTTTGATGGCTGGAACCATGAGTTAACATATTATTCACAGTAACTATAAACTCTTTTATAGCCTATTTACATAATGAATGTTTTTCGTCCAGCTGCACTTTTTTAGTAGAAAAGTTGAAAGTTCTATTTTTACAAGGATATATATTTACTCTTCTTCAACCGACAACCTCAATATATACTTAAGCCTTTCCATATCATTTGTAAGATATAAATAGCCTATTAATGCCTCATATCCAGTAGAATGTCTATAGTCAGTTATTTCTGCATGTTTTGGAGCTGTAGCTGATTTAGCATTTCTGCCTCTCCTGACTACATCCTGCTCATCTTGAGTAAGCTTGTCCTTTATTCTATGAATAATATCTGACTGTGCTTTTGCATTAACATATTTTATTGACATCTTATGAAGCATATTCACGTTGGTCTTCTTATTTATCACAAGCATAGTGCGAATATATACTTCATAAACTGCATCACCTATATATGCCAAAACCAATGGATGAAGCTTTAATACCTCCATTGGCGCTATATCAAAATCCTTACGCATATTGCTAACAATTTCTTCAAACATTATTTTCTCCAACTCTATTGCTCATTCTGCCTTAATAATACAAGCCTGCATTTGGCCTTGTAACAAAATTAATCCATAAGCCCTGTAATGTCTCAATCCTCTAGTCTAAATAACCAAATTAGGACAGGCAACGGCTTTCAAACTGTAATTTAATAGGATAATGTAGCAAAATGCAAACTAAGTATAATTATACACTAAACTTCTATTTGATAAAACAATTTTATATTGCCAAATTTTTATGTATCCATCTTAGCCATATATTATTCACAAGCTTGAGACGCAGTTACTTAGAAATAATTGCATAGATTATTTACTAAGAAAAGCTTACTTCCATGCATTGATAAAATTTGTATAGTTAAGCTTTCAATGTTGAAAAGTTGATTTACTAATCTATTTTATGTGAATGAATAAAAATTATCCACAGCTTAAATCATAAATTATCCCTTTAGAACATTGATTTTTTAATAATTGCTGAATTTGTCCACAATTTTTCCCCTTTGTGGACATGATTTCTGTGGATAATGTGGACTAAACTGTGTATATATTAAAAATAGGCTTATCCACCCTGTGAATAAAATAATATTATTTTAAAACTAAACCCACAGGGCAATGGTCAGAACCCATAACATCGCTATATATTTCAGCCGACTCTATTCTGTCCTTTAAACACTCAGATACACAAAAATAGTCAATTCTCCAACCAGCATTTTTGGCTCTGGCATTAAACATATAAGACCACCATGTATATGCGTCTGTTTTATCAGGATATAAGCTTCTATAGGTATCTATAAAGCCTTGAGATAGAAGTTCTGTAAACTTGTTTCTCTCCTGAATAGTAAAGCCGGCACTATTTCTGTTAGTTTTGGGATTTTTTAAATCTATATCATTATGTGCAACATTCATATCCCCACAAATAATTACAGGCTTCTTTTCCTCTAACTTCTTTAGATAAGACCTGAAATCATCCTCCCACTTCATTCTATATTCCAGCCTTTCAAGTTCACGCTTTGAATTTGGCGTATAGACATTCACTAAAAAGTATTCTTCAAATTCCAGTGTAATAACGCGTCCTTCAGTATCGTGCTCCTCAATCCCTATTCCGCAGAATGCCGAGATAGGCTTAATTTTTGTAAAAACAGCCGTTCCTGAATAGCCCTTTTTTGAAGCATAATTCCAAAATTGCTCATACCCATCTAATTCAAGCTGTAATTGTCCTTCCTGCAGCTTGCTTTCCTGAATACAAAATATATCTGCATTTACTTCATTAAAAAAATCTAGAAACCCTTTTCCTATACACGCTCTTAGCCCGTTAACATTCCATGATACAAGCTTTGTCATATGTTTTCCCCCACTTTATCTTAAAAATAATCAACATATATATTTCTATAACTTTAGCTATTATATTAAGTATAGCATACTCACAGTTACATAACTTTAAATAGAGTCTTTTCCAAAATTAAATTTAATATATGCATCACCTTTAATTTCTAAATGTCACAAAATGTAATTTGTATACTTCAACAAAATTCGAATATTTTCTATTTTATTCTTTACAAATTAGCACCAAAGCCCTTTGCTATCTTTACAAAGCAAACATCCAGCCATTTGAGATCTTTCGCATGATTATACCAGTATTCTTTGCTGATTCCTGATTTAGCACTTATAAATTCAAGAGCTTCAAGTAGTTCATCATAATCAATAAGTGTTGAAATTGGCACATATCCTTTTTTATTGTTTATACCTACCAAATACCAGTTGTTATCAGTCTTTCCCTCAACAGTCACCAACTTACCTTTTGCAAGTTTTCCAATACTAGCTGATTTATCGTATGGTTGTTCATATACATTAGTATCATTTACAACCTTTTTTACCTCATTTATAAATATAATCTTAAAATTTGGAACTACATTTTCAAAAAACTTTAATCTTCCGAATAAGTTAAAGGAGCTAAATAGTTCAGTATTTACAACTCCATAATAAGTGCCTCTTGCATGGGTCACTCTATTATTGTCCATATATACTCCTACATGTACTATACCCGAATTAGTTTTCTGAAAACATAAATCTCCAGCTCTTAGTTCACTTTTTGGTATCTTCTTGCAAAGCTTAACATATATATCGTTTGATGTATAGTCAAAATTAGTGGGTACAAGTCCTATTTTTTGTAAAGCATACACAATAAGCCCCGAACAATCGTAATATTCTTTTCCCAACCATCTTTCTGCCGAGTAATTACTAAAATAATAATGCTCTCTGCCATACATTTTAACAAGCTTATTTAAGGCTTCCATGGTAAGAGGTGTACTATTTTGTCCACCATACACATATCCCGAACCTATTTTAGAGTTTATTATAGCTATAAATTCTTGAAGCTTATTCATAAAGTACCTATTCATAAATTATAATCCTATTTACATAATATGGATAAACTGAACTTCATGTGCAATTTATAAATTCCACAAAAAAGAGTTGGCAGGAGCAATCTCTTGTTCCACCAACTCTTTTGCAGACTTATTAATATCTGTATAGTTATAAGCATATCTTACTTGAATATATTATTTCAAAATATATTTTCAACTCTTACAGTTAAAATTATACTTGTAGGAGCGCTTATCAAATGAAAATTAAATAAATGCTCTAAAAACAAGTACCTACCTGTCAACAAACAAAACATTGATAAGTTTGAAAACTAATAGCCTAAGCTGATTAAACAGGCTGAATAGTAACTATTACTATGTGCAAAAGCTGATTATATTTTATATATACTTAATTTTTGCTCCGTTAGGAGTATCTTCTATCAAAATGCCTAATGCCTTGAGTTCATCTCTGATTTCGTCTGAACGTTTCCAGTTTTTATCCTTACGAGCTTGTTGTCTTTCATCTATAAGGGCCTGTATTTCTGGAGAAACCTCAGGCTGGCTATCTTCAGCTTTCTTTTTATCTAATTCAAATCCAAATATTCTGTTCATCTTAGTAATAAGTTCATATAATTGCTTAGATTTCTTTCCATACCTTACTACATTCCAAGCAACCCCTAATGCCTTTGGAATGTTTAAATCATCATTTATAGCCTCCTCAAAGTCATTGAGGAATTCAATTATAACAGCACTGTCTACATTATCTGTTCCTTCTTTATGTGCCTGACAGCCTTCTATAAATCTATCATAGGATACCTGCGCAGACTGCATTACTTCCCATGTGAAATTAAACTTATTTCTGTAGTGTGCATTTAAGCACATATACCTGAATGCAAGGGGATCATATCCCTTTTCTCTTAAATTTTCAATTGTATAGGTGTTTCCAAGGCTCTTGGACATTTTGCCATTATTAACCATCATGAATTCACTATGCATCCAATAGTTAACAGCTGGCTTCCCAAGAAGAGCCTCTGACTGAGCAATTTCATTTTCATGATGAACTGGAATATGGTCTACACCACCAGTGTGGATGTCAAATACATCCCCAAGATATTTTCTTCCCATTGCAGAGCACTCAATATGCCAGCCTGGATATCCCATCCCCCACGGACTTTGCCACTGCATAATGTGTTCTTTTGGTGCCTTTTTCCATATAGCAAAATCAGCAGGATGCCTCTTTTCTTGATTTACCTCAACTCTTGCTCCTGCTATTTGTTCATCTAAATTAGCTCTAGATAACTTTCCATATCCGTCAAACTTTTTAATATCAAAATATATTCCATCACTAGTTTCATATCCAAAGCCTTTTTCAATCAGTCCCTGAACAAATTCAATCATTTCAGGAATATGCTCTGTGGCCTTTGGAACAATTTCAGGAACCTCTATATTAAGAGCCTTAATATCCTTCATAAAAGCATCTGTATAGAATTCCGCTATCTGCCAAGGTGTCTTTTTTTGTTCTCTAGCACCTTTAAGCATCTTGTCCTCTCCGTCATCCTCATCTGAAACAAGATGGCCTACATCAGTTATATTCATTACATGCTTAAGAGTGTACCCATTATATTCAAGTACACGCCTTAACATATCCATAAATATATAGGTTCTCAAATTACCAATATGTGCATAATTATAAACTGTTGGTCCACATGAATAAATACGGACCTCTTTATCGCTAATAGGCTTAAATTCCTCTTTTTGCCTTGAAAGCGTATTGTAAACTTTCATTTCCTTCTCCTTTCGAAAACTTGATTCTATATTAAAAATAATAATTATCTAATATCTGAATAAAATAGTATCAGATTTTATAACTTTTGCGTACTAACCCTTAATCATTGAGGATTATAACTTAAAATCAATCCTCATCATTTTCACCATTATTTTCGTCATTACTTTCATTTGCATATAAATCAGAATACTTTTTTATTTTACATGGTCCATTACTTTTGCCAATAACCTGTCTTTCCAGTTCTTCAAGTCTTGATGTCAATCTGCACAACTCCTGCGCTATAGGATCTGGCAAATGTATTTGGTCAAGTTCCTCAGATGGTGAGTCAACTTTTTGATTACGTTTTTTAACAACTCTACCCTTTGTACCTACAACTGTAGAATAGGGCTCAACATCAAAAGATACAAATGTATTAGCGCCTATAAGTGAATTATCTCCTATCGTACATGGTCCGAGCACCTTAGCTCCTGCACCAATAAGTACATTATTTCCGATGGTAGGGTGACGCTTCTTTCCCTTTTCTTTGCCAGTACCACCTAAGGTTACTCCATGATATATAGTACAATTATCTCCAATTACTGCAGATTCACCAATGACTATACCCATACCATGGTCAATAAATAGACCCTTTCCAATTGTCGCACCAGGATGTATCTCTATTCCCGTAAAAAATCTACCAATCTGGGAAATTAATCTGGCAATAAAAAATCTTCTTTTTTTATAAAACCAATGTGCAAATTTATGATATATAAGCACATGGAAGCCTGGATATAATAAAATTACTTCTAATACATTCTTAGCTGCCGGATCTCGGCTAGCTATTAATTTAGCATCATTTATAAGTTCACTTTTCATAATCTAACCCTCAATAAACATAATCATTATCATTTTTTTCGAAATGGACTGTAAATTTGTACAAAAATTCAACAATTCAATATTAATATATTCTTTTATAATAGTATGTAATGCTAATAAACTCAACTTTCCCACATTAAGTGAATAGACTCTCAAACCTCAATGATTTTTTAACAAATAATTAGTGATTTTTACGAACTAAGTCATCAATTATTTATAGTAAAGCCATTAGTTATACGATTCTACTATTTTCAGCTAGAAATTTGAGTATTAATATTTTAGTAAATAACTCTTTGATTAATCTACTGCAAAATAAAAAAACTACTTATTAATAATAGTAATTTTAACAGTTTTAATTTTTCCTGTAAACAAATATTATGAATATGTACGTGAAGCGGAAATAAATCCAATAAAAGACTGGAAATCAAAATATTCTTATTCAAAATTTTTTCATAAATAAAAGGGCATCTCTGCCCTTTTTTGCTAATTTAATCCCAAAATGGCGTCTCCTTGTATTTTGACACCTAGCCCTAGCTAGGTGGGTGTCCCGGAGATATCAGCAATCGTCCTCCGCCGTTGCACAACGTTCATGCCGTGTGTCGGAGTTACCAAGGCCTGACATTTGATATCAAACAGCAGACTCCCTTATTTCAAATGTAGGTTCAAAATAAAAGGCTTGCGCTCATTTCAGGAAAAATAAATTCTTTTTATAAAACTCAATTAATAAAACTCTAATTGGCTGAAATGCCATCAACTCCTGCTTTATAGCCTTATTATAGCACCTTAAAACTATAAAGTAAATAAAGCTAAGATTTATTTATCTACGTATATCTTCATCAATCTGCAAATTCCTTTGTTTAAGTATTTTTCCCTATAACCTTTTATACTTATTCTTTGTAATATTTGGTATGATTCTATACACCTCTTTAATTGGTGTATTGCATGCTACCGATTCGTCTATAACTACTTGGAGATATTCTTCTGGGAACTTTAAGCATAAACCACATCCACCTTTTGCAATATGACATGGAGTCGATACAACTTCAAAATGAAAGCCCCTTTTTTTTAGTTCAGCATCTAACTTATATACAAGGTTCCCTGAATCTAATACAGCAATACACTTCATAAAACCACTCCAATTTTTTATACTTATTTTCATTTAAAATGTGTAAAATTACATTTTAAATGACCACATTTGCAGTTATAGAGTTCATTTCGCAAGGGTTGATAATTACTAACATTTTGAATTTAATTACATCGTGTCGTGACTGTAAGCTAAGTTCACAATGATTGTTATTTACTAAACTCCCACCTCCATTTCGACAACAACAAAAAAACTATCGTAAGGAGGTACACAGATTTTATCTGCTTAACCACTTATATCTAGCTATGGTTCTCTGCATATGCAGTCTGCTTAGTAAGCAGTGCTAATAAAATTATATTTTAGAAACTAAATAGTATTATATAAATCGCTCATTTAAATAAATTAATAAAAAGTTAATACTAATCCATTTATTTAATCTACATTACATAATATTATATTAATAATCAAAAAGTTCCCACCAAGGTCGGTAATATCAACTAAACTTTTAGTTGTAAATAGCCCTATTTACCCATCCCAATTCTGTTTAATCTTGCATGGTAAAATAAGTATTGCTGTGCATAGCCAGTCAAATTCCCAAACTGGTTTTTAGCGAAGCTTTGTATCTCGTTTAGCTTAGATTCTTTCTTTAAATAAAGTTCTTCCATAACACGTTTCACCCATACATCAGTGGGAAACACATCAAATTTAATACCACTGAAAAGTAATATGCAATCCGCAACCTTCGGGCCTACTCCTGGAAGTTTCATCAACTCTTTTCTAGCCATATCAGTGTCTAAGGATTGAAGCATCTCTTTGGTTATAGCCTCTTGATACATAAGCTTAGAAGTTTGATGAATATATTTACACCTAAACCCCGCTTTGCACTGTTGAATCTCTTCTAAAGTAGCATTAGCGAGGTCATGAATTTCAGGAAATCTATATGCATTATAGTTGGCTTCTATACATCCGCCTTTTAACACAGAAAGAGTATCTACAGTTTTCATTATTCTTGGTATCATATTATTTGCGGATATAATAAAGGAAATAAGCATTTCCCAGAAATCCTGTCTGAGCAATCTGATACCATAGCCTGTTTTGATAGCCTCCTTCATAATTTCATCCTTCTCAAGCACAGACTTAATTTTTGAGTAATCCGTTCCCAAATCAAAATATTCATACCAGATATCTATAAAATTCTGTTCTTCCGCATTTCTAATATATAAAATCCCATTGCTTAAGCTTACGTTTACAAACTTATCCTTAACAATTCCATTATAACTTCCATCCTGCTGCCTAATCCATCTAAAGCACTGTCCGCACTCAAATATATGTGTCAAGTTAAAATCCTTAACGCCCTCTATTGCCATAATTCCATTCTTACAATTGATTGAATAGCCTTTATACTCCATATTTTTATCCATGCCCATAGCTCTTAACTCTATTAACCCCTTGGCATGGAACTCCCCCCCTTATGAAATTTCAACATCTTCATAATACCCAAATTATAAGTGTTAAATCAATGTATATATTTATCATTTCAATAGAACCCGCTATACTTGCAGACATAAATATATTAGAAATAGTTTCTAACAACTTCTATGCAAAGCCATTCTGTATAAATTGAAATGAATATTGAGACTCAAAAACTCGAAAGTGCACCATGTAAACACCTACAATCCTTTTGGGTTATTTTGTCATAAAACTATTAATAAATTTGAGAACTAATATACTAAGCCAATTTAATAGCCTAAATAGTAATATAATTTTGCAAAATGGAATTATAAGGTTTATTACTATTTTGCAAAACTCAATTAAGTGATATAATTCATTTTGTCGTACATTAATTATCAACTCGAAAATTTTGTTAGTGCTAACATAGTGCTTTTTCGAACTTCTAAATACATGTGGTTTTTAACCGTGTTGAGGTCCAGCTTAAAATAATGTGGAGAATTTACAAAAACATTTTTCCTACCTCCACATATTTAACATAAATTTTATTTGCCTATAGTTGGCGTGGAGGTTAGCTTAAAATAATATGGAGAATTTACAAAAACATTTTTCCTACCTCCACACATTTAACATAAATATCATTTGCCTATAGTTGGCGTGGAGGTTAGCTTAAAATAATGTGGAGAATTTACAAAAAAATTTTGCGTACCTCCACACATTTAACATAAATATCATTTGCCTATAGTTGGCGTGGAGGTTAGCTTAAAATAATGTGGAGAATTTACAAAAACTTTTTGCGTACCTCCACACATTTAACATAAATATCATTTGCCTATAGTTGGCGTGGAGGTTATTATGAAGGAAAAGATATACACTATTCCAGTTACAGATGCTTTCTCTATAGATTGTGAGTGTCCCCTATGCATGTTAGAAAAAAAGCTTGAGGAAGAGGCAATAGAATACGCATTAGGTGCCTCCTTAATGGAACCAGATCATCGCAAAACAACTAATGAACTTGGCTTTTGCAGAACACATTTTGAAGCAATGTACAATAGTCAGGCTAATAGACTTGGTCTAGCACTAATGATAGATACCTTTCTGCAAGAAAAGAACTCACGGCTAAAGCAGATTTTTGAAAGTAAACTAAACCTTTTAGAACAAGATTCAGAAGCAGGCTTAGTCAAAAATATTTCAAAAAAGCTATCTTCCAAGCAAACCAATACAGATATGCTTTTATCGGAACTTGTCAGTGAATTAGACAAGATACAAAACAGTTGCGCTATCTGCAGCAAATTAGAGCATACCATGGACAGATATATTGACGTTATATTTTATTTGTATTTTAAAGAGCCTGATTTCAGAGAAGTCTTTCACTCCAAGAAGGGCTTTTGCTTAAAGCATTTAAAACTGCTTTTAAGTTCAGTTTCAAAGTATTTAAACATATCTCAAGCTGCAATCTTTACAAAAAATGTTATGGAAATGCAGCTTAGCAACCTTGATAGAGTAGAAAAGGAAGTTGACTGGTTTACAAAGAAATTTGACTATAGATATAATGATGCCCCTTGGGGAAATTCAAAAGATGCCGTAATAAGAAGTATTCAAAAAATAAGGGGAAATTGTGAATTAAAATAGTAACATTTTATATAAAAAATAATATTATGTAAAGTAGATAGATATTTTTCTATCAACCTATGAGCACCTTTATAACTGCCACCAGTCCTGTACCGGTCCTCCCCCTGGAACAGAAATTGCAGAAGGCGAATTGTATAAAACAATCACAAGTATCTCAGTACTCAGGTGCTCGTAGGTCTGTAAATGCTACTTCTTTCGCTTTGTTATATTTGCTAAATCATAAGGTGTTTCTTGGTATACATAATAGTTGAGCCAATTCAAAAATAATAGGTGCCCATGCCCTCTCCACTTAACAATAGGTTCATTGTTAGGATCATCATTCAAAAAATAATTCTTTGGAATAGCTATATCCAACCCTTTATCAATATCTCTCTCATACTCTGTCTTCAATGTGAGAGGGTCATATTCTGAATGACCAGTAGCAAATATGTGTCTTCCATCTTTAGACGCTACTAGATATACACCTGCTTCTTCGGATTCTGATAGTATTTCCAATTCATCAACTTTTTCAATGTCCTCTTTTCTCACCTCAGTATGCCTTGAGTGGGGCACATAAAAAACATCATCAAAGCCTCTAAGCAGCTTGACATACTCCTTGGTTTTTGAATGAGCAAATATCCCGAATAGTTTATTTGGAATATCATATTTCGGAATACCATAGTGATAATATAGTCCTGCTTGAGCCCCCCAGCAAATATGAAGAGTAGAGTAAACATTGGTTAAACTCCATTCCATTATTTGAGTTAATTCTTCCCAATATTTAACCTGCTCAAAAGGCATTTGTTCAACTGGCGCCCCAGTAATAATCAAGCCATCAAATCGCTCTTCTTTAATCTCTTCAAAGGTTTTATAAAATGCCTCTAAGTGTTCCTCAGGAGTATTTTTAGGTACATGGGATGCCGGATATAATAGAATAGGCTCAATTTGAAGAGGAGTGTTTCCAAGCAACCTAAGCAACTGAGTTTCTGTGGTTATCTTAGTTGGCATTATATTTAAAATTACGATTTTAAGGGGCCTAATATCTTGGTGATAAGCTCTGTCTTCATACATGACAAATATATTCTCACTATTTAAAATTTCGCCTGCTGGCAAATTGTCAGGTATTCTAATTGGCATGCTTTTATCCTCCACGAGCTATAGTTTATTAACCTGTTTATATGGCAACTAGTCTATTGCTATGTAAAATGGTTTAATATTAATTATAGTCTTATGAAAATATAAAAGTCAACTACTGTCTTAAGGGTAAAATATTAGCTATTATTATGAATTGCTATTCAGCCTCTGACAACACAATATACAGAATAGTAAACTTCTTAAAACATATTTATTAAATAAGCTTTCCCTGCTTATAGATATTAGTTATCTATATAATCAAGGAAAGCTAAGTTAGTAATAATCTTATAAATTATTGGCTTTTTTCCAGTGCTTGATCTATATCGTAAATTAAGTCCTCCACATCCTCGATACCTATTGAAAGACGAATTGTATTAGGTTTAATACCAGCTTTTAAAATATCCTCTTCTGCCAGTTGAGAGTGTGTCGTACTTGCTGGATGTATAACCAAGGATTTTGCATCTGCAACATTAGCCAGCAATGAGAATAATTCTAAATTGTCAATAAACCTCTTTGCCGCTTCAAAACCACCCTTTATCCCAAATGTAAATATCGAGCCTGCTCCTATGGGAACATATTTTTGAGCTAAATTATAATATTTATTCCCTTTTAAACTAGGATAATTTACATACTCTACCAGTGGGTGTATCTCCAAATGCTCTGCTATTTTTTTTGAATTACTTACATGCCTCTCAACTCTAAGTGACAATGTTTCTAAACCTTGAATAAATAAAAATGAATTGAATGGACTTATTGATGCTCCTGTATCTCTTAGAAGCTGAACTCTAGCCTTTGTAACAAAAGCAGTTGCGCCAAGCTGTGAATATACAAGACCATGATAGCTTTCATCAGGCTGAGTAAAGCCTGGAAATTTTCCACTTGCTGCATAGTCAAATTTACCGCCATCAACTATAACTCCACCTAAAGAAGAGCCATGCCCTCCGATGAATTTTGTTGCAGAGTGTACAACAACGTCAGCCCCATATTCTATAGGCCTTATGAGATATGGTGTTCCAAATGTGTTATCAATAATAAGCGGAATTCCATTTCTATGTGCAATATTTGCTACAGCCTCAATGTCAATTATATTAGCATTGGGATTACCAATACTTTCAATAAAAATTGCCTTTGTCTTTTCGTTAATAGCCTTTTCAAAGTTTGTAACATCATCAGGGTCTACGAACTTTGTATTTACTCCATATCTAGGAAGAGTAGCTGCAAATAAATTATATGTACCTCCATACAATGTGTTAGCAGCCACAATTTCATCTCCAGCACCTGCAATATTAAGTATTGCATATGTAATGGCTGCAGAACCAGAAGCCACTGCTAGTGCAGCTGTACCACCCTCTAATGCTGCAATTCTCTTTTCAAATACATCATTTGTTGGGTTAACAAATCTTGAGTAGGAATATGCCGAATCACGAAGTGCAAATACATCTGCAGCGTGATTTGCATCCTTAAAAACATAAGATGTTGTCTGATAAATGGGCACTGCCCTAGAACCTGTTGATTTATCTATCTCTTGACCAGCGTGTACCTGCAAAGTATCAAAACTTAATTTTCTGCTCATAAATGTGCCCTCCTTTTATTTTCATAATAACTATATAGAATTTATTAATTATAATATATAGAAAAATTTTATTCATGTCAATAGAATTTTTTTATAATTAAATTTTTGTTATGTTCTATTTTTAGAATTTTATAAATCAATTATAAAAATTTTCAGAATATTATTAATTTATCACAAATACAATAGACACCACCCCCAACATCCAATAATATTTCATAATTCTTTTAATTTTTATCCATTTTACTACTTTTTGATTTAACTTAAGTGTGCATTGATTAATTCAGGCAAATAAGCGCATAAACTGATTAACAATGAGCAAAATACGACATGAATTAGTTCTTTTAATAAGGTATTATAATTACTATCTAAAATACTATACTGGCAACACTGCTATTTTTAGGAGGTTTTATGGACACAATACCCGCATATAAGAATGAAACCTTAAGTTTTGAAGAACGTGTAAAAGATTTAGTTTCCCGAATGACCCTTGAAGAAAAAACAATGCAAATGTTACATGATGCTCCGGCCATTCCTCGTTTAGGAATACCTTCTTACAACTGGTGGAACGAGGCTCTTCATGGTGTCGCAAGAGCTGGAGTAGCAACAGTATTTCCGCAGGCAATTGGTTTGGCTGCTACCTTCGACGAAGATCTTCTTTATAAAATTGCAGACGTTATTTCTACTGAAGGCAGAGCTAAATACCATGAATTTCAGAAAAAAAACGATCATGATATATATAAAGGTCTTACTTTCTGGTCACCTAATATTAATATCTTCAGAGATCCTCGCTGGGGCCGTGGTCATGAAACCTACGGTGAGGATACATATTTGACAAGCAGGCTAGGAATTAGATTTGTTGAAGGTCTCCAAGGTAATGACGGCAAATATATGAAGGTAGCGGCTTGCGCAAAACACTTTGCTGTTCATAGCGGCCCAGAAGCAGAAAGACACAGCTTTAATGCTATTGCTTCTAAAAAAGACATGTACGAAACTTATTTACCAGCTTTTAAAAAATTAGTTCAAGAGGCGAAAGTAGAAGCTGTAATGGGTGCATATAACAGAACAAACGGAGAACCCTGCTGTGGCAGTAAAACCTTATTAAAAGATATTTTAAGAGACGAATGGGGTTTTAAAGGTCATGTTACATCAGACTGCTGGGCAATCAAAGATTTTCACGAAAATCATATGGTTACAAAGACTGCACCAGAATCTGTCGCACTGGCAGTAAACAATGGCTGTGACGTAAATTGCGGAAACATGTACCTAAATCTGCAAATAGCTTATAATGAAGGCTTAGTAGATGAAAAAACAATTGATGAATCAGTATCAAGACTTATGATGACTCGCATGAAGCTTGGTATGTTTGATAGTGATGAAAATGTACCTTATTCATCAATTCCATATGAGGTTGTGGATTGTAAGGAACATAATAAGCTTTCACTTGACGCAGCAAAGGATTCTTTAGTTTTATTAAAAAACAAGGACAATTTTCTTCCACTTGACAAAAATAGTTTGAAATCTATAGCAGTTATTGGCCCAAATGCAAACAGCAGAGATGCACTTATAGGTAATTATTTTGGTACTGCTTCTCAATATATTACTGCTTTAGATGGAATCCGTGAAGCGTTACCTGATTCAGTTAGAATTTACTATTCTGATGGCTGCCATTTGTATAAGGACAGGACACAGGGATTAGCTAGACCAAACGATAGAATTGCAGAGGCAATAACTGTAGCTGAAAAATCTGATGTCGTTATTATGTGTCTTGGTTTAGATGCAAGTATCGAAGGAGAAGAAGGAGACGCAGGAAATGAATTTGCATCAGGAGACAAAATCGATTTAAATCTTCCCGGATTACAGCAGCAATTATTAGAAGCTGTCTATGCTACAGGGAAACCAATAATACTAGTGCTTTTATCAGGCAGTGCCTTATCTGTAACATGGGCTGATGCTAATGTACCTGCTATTATACAAGCATGGTATCCGGGTGCACAGGGAGGCCGAGCTATAGCTTCCTTGCTTTTTGGTGAATATAGTCCTTCAGGAAGATTGCCTGTAACCTTCTACAAAACCACTGAGGAATTACCTGATTTCAGTGATTACTCTATGAAAAACAGAACCTACAAATATATGGAAAATGAAGCCCTTTATCCCTTTGGATATGGTCTCAGCTATTCTAAATTTGAATACAGTGATTTAACAATATCTAGTCAAAAAATAAAAGCAGGAGATAGCATAAGCTGTTCTGTCAAGGTTAAAAACATTGGCAGCTACGAGTCAAAAGAAGTTGTGCAGCTTTATTTAAAGGATGTTGAAACAAGCGTAGTTGCACCAAAATGGCAGCTTAGAGGTATAAAGAAAATCAATTTACTCCCAAATGAGCAAGTAGAAGTTAGCTTTAACCTGTCACCAGAGGATATGATGCTAGTTAATGATGAAGGTGAGTCAGTGCTTGAATCTGGAAGCTTTGAAATATATGTAGGCGGAAGTCAGCCTGACGCAAGAAGTATATCTTTAACAGGCAGTAATGTGTTAAAGGCTTCATTTGTATTGGAATGAGTTTAAAATATAAATTTTAAATTATATATGTAGAATTTGTACTATTAAATCCATATAAAAAATAACATTGCCTCCATATAAAAATATTATATAATATTCCTATATGGAGGCTTTAGCTTTTAATGAGGCTTAAAAAATACTTAGAAATCCATGACTCCTTATGAACTAATTCAAGCTAACCTTCATTTTATATGTATAGCTGCTCCACAAATTGAGCAATGAATTAGCTTTCTATATTTGATATAAAGGGGGTACTGAGTCCATGCCTGTCATTAACTAAGCAAGCAAAATACAGGATATGGATATATATATGTACGTTGATGGGTTACACGAAAAAGGAATTTTTGCTGATGGCTTTCCATTTAGACTAGAAATAAATACTCTTGATAATTTTGACTATCCAGTCCATTGGCATGCAGTTATAGAAATTTTGTATATAGAAAAAAACCATTTTAATATAAATGTTAACAATAAAGAATTCAAACTAGATGAAGGTGATATCCTTTTTATTGCAAGCGGTGATACTCATGGTTTTTCAAACCGCAATAATATTGGCAAGAGAATTTTTATACAATTCGACTCCTCTTCACTAAGTACCTTTGGTAATAATAATATTATTAAGGCTTTAATTTCAAGTACTTTTAAGATATCAATAAAGGATGTTCCATTTCACGAAAGTATTAAAGAGCATATTTTAAGTATTGTAGAAAAATATTCAAAAAAAGATTTTGGTTTTGAGCTTTTCATCAGCGCTAGAATTCATGATATTTTTGCAATTATATCAAAATTTCTAGCTGACAAAATTAATTTGGAAAATAGCACTGGTAACATCAGAAAAATGCAGGGAATGGATAAGCTAGCTGAAGCATTTAAGTTTATTGAAGCTAATTATATGAATGATATATCCCTGTCAGATGTAGCAAAAGCAGTGGGCTTTAGCGAATCCTATTTTTCAAGAATGTTTAAGGATATTACAGAGAAAAATTTTATCCTATACTTAAATGAATATAGAATAAAACAAGCTGAACTTTTTCTCACTTCGTCAAATATGTCTATATCAGATATAGCCTATGCTGTTGGATTTAATAGCATAGTAACCTTTAATAGATCCTTTAAAAGTATAAAGGGTTGTTCGCCTTCATTATACAAAAAAATTGGGTTGTAGATTGGTATAAAATAATTAAAATAACTTTCCTACCACAAAAATTTGTAGGTGTTCAAACATATCATTAGGTGGTGCCAAAACAACTTGGAAGTTAAATTTGAACTTCTTTAAATTTACTATAGGAAAGTAAATAAGGATTGTTTTATTATATAAATCCTGGGTATATTAATTATTATTCTCGCGCTTTATAACATTAAAATATTAAAAACAACAAATTTTTATATTGCTAATCATTTTATTAGCCTTGCATGGTATAATAGTATTGGTTTCCTTGTATTTTTACGTCTAAACCAATTTAATGTGTTACTACTAATATCTCATTTAAGTTGTATTGGTACCAGTATAAGCAGCAAGTAGTTCACCTGCAAGTTCAGTTAAAATAAATTAGAACAGCAAGTTATTTTATTAAATAAAACAAAAGCTTTTATCAGGGGGTTTTACATTGTCAAACATATCATATTTCATGACATTTCTTGAAGGTATTCTAACCTTTATATCTCCTTGTATATTACCTATGCTTCCTATTTACTTTGTATATTTAGCAGGAGAATCCCAAAAAAGCGAAAAATCTAAGCCATCAAGCAAAAACCGATTGCTGATAAACTCTATTGGATTTGTTATTGGCTTTACAATAGTATTCACTGTTTTAGGTGCTACTGTCACATCATTGGGCCAATTTTTAGCAAATAACAAAAGCCTGCTTGAAAAAATAAGCGGTTTAGTAATGATTGTTTTTGGGCTTAATTTCGCAGGAATACTAAAAATTAACCTTTTAAACAAGGAAAAAAGATTTGATTTTAATTTTGATAGCCTTAGATTTTTAAGTTCAATTGTATTCGGTATGGTTTTTAGCTTTGGCTGGACACCTTGCTTAGGTGCATTTTTAGGTTCAGCGCTCGCACTTGCCAGTAATTCAGACACTATTATTCAAGGAATGCTTTTATTATTCATATATTCTATAGGTCTTGGTATACCTTTTATTTTGACATCAATTTTATTTGATAAAGTAAAAGGTGCTTTCCGTCATATACAGAAGCATACAAGGACAATAAGCATTATATCAGGTATTCTGTTGATTATTGCTGGTGTACTAGTATTTACCGGAACTTTGAAGTATTTGAACTTTTTTTGAGCAGAGCTGCACTTTTAATCAGAAAGTTATTAAGAATATTAAATTTTAATTCAACTAAAAAATTGAGTTTTTAAAAGGTTAGTTATAAGTATTTAAGTGTATAGATTACAATGTTATAGCAAGTTCTAAATATAATGCAAGGAGGAATATTAATATGCAGAAAAAAATTAATATTATTATATGGGTGGTTGCAATATGTGCTATTATGGCGGCAGCATATATCCTCTATTCAAAAAACAAGTCGGAAATAATAATTCAGCCCCCATCACAGCAAACTCAAGAATTGAGTCAATCAACACAAAACGCTAACCCTGTAGCTCCAGACTTTACACTTAAAGATTTAGATGGAAATGATGTAAAGTTGTCAGACTTTAAGGGGAAAATTGTAATTCTTAACTTCTGGGCAGTCTGGTGCAAATACTGTCTGCTTGAAATGCCTGATTTCAACGAGCTTAATAACGAATTGGGAAAAGAAAATGATGTTGTCATATTAGCTATCAACTCTCAGGAATCACCTGACAAGGTTAAGGAGTATTTAACCTCCAATAATATAGATTTAAAGGTCTTATTAGATCAAGATGGTGCAGTTACTCAAACCTATGGTATTACTGGTTTCCCAACTACATTTTTTATTAATAAAGACGGTAATT
Organism: Ruminiclostridium herbifermentans; assembly: GCF_005473905.2. Lineage (NCBI taxonomy): Bacteria > Bacillati > Bacillota > Clostridia > Eubacteriales > Oscillospiraceae > Ruminiclostridium > Ruminiclostridium herbifermentans. Next base: position 303,611 of record NZ_CP061336.1, on the reverse strand, counting down.
TATTTACCTATATACCTCAAATGACCGACAAAAAAACATTATTAGAAGTTATTGATATGATGAAAAGCCAAGAGTCAGCTCAGAAATAACAATAATAAGTGTTATCTCGTTAAGCATATTCGAATGAAAACAAACAGTACTTGATATAATTTTTTCAGATGAAATTTTTCGGTGTGGGAGACTATTCAAAAACATTTATAAGCCCCACACCGATAAAATTTATATATGTAAAAGTCCACTTCATTATAATAAAATGAACTTAATTTTTACTATGCTATAGCCCTTTTGTAAAAGCTGTAAAATTGTTTTTTACCAGCCAACATCTATTTTTCAAAACAAAAGGACAAAGAATGGGGTTAATTAGCTACTATGTTTGTACAATTCTATTTTTCATACATCTTAGGCTGTAATCCTACATACCATAATAAAAATTTACTGTTTGAAGTATATTTTACACAAGCAGCAATAAATCTTCCTCTTTGAAAACAATTTTTATGGGTCCGCCTTTTTTTGAAATTTCTCTCCAATTATGCTTGTCAGTCTCCCATCTTATTAGTGCATTTCCATCATCTTTACTCCGGTTTTTATTTTTAAGCATAATAATAAAAGAAAACGGATTTTCAATCACTTTAACTACATCACAATTCATTACATTATGTGAGTCTTCTTTTTCGGTATATTCTAAATAATGCGCTCGTATACCTACATACTTTATATCCTCAGATATTGAACTACTGGTATGTAAAATCAAATCCCAATCAAGAGCTTTCAAAGTATGTTCTGAAACTCTTTTAGCTCTTGAAATATTTTTACAGCCCGATATAAGTGCCGCCGATAGTTTTTTTGGATCAGAAAACAAGCTTTTCTTTTCACTTACCACCTCAATTTTACCATTTGAAATAACAGCAATAGTGCTTGCAAAACGGTAAACTTCATTTCTATTATGTGATACAAAAAGAACAGTACCTTGAAAGCTACTTAGCGAATCTATAATTTTCTGTTCAAGCTGCCATTTTAAATAGCTATCCAAAGCACAAAAAGGTTCGTCCAACATAATAATGTCCGGCTCTGAAGCCATAATTCTTGCAAGTGCAACTCTTTGCTGCTGACCACCTGAAAGCTGATGAGGTCGTTTCTTTTCTAACCCCTCCAAATAGAATGCTTTCATTTTTTCTCTTACAATTCTTTTGCGCTCATTTTTACTTGCAGATACGCCTATTCCAATGTTCTCTTCAACCGTCATATTTGGGAATAATGCGTAACTTTGAAATAAGTACCCCACTTTCCTTTTCTGTGGTGATAAATTAATTTTCCTTTTTGAATCAAATAACACTTTTCCATCTAAAACAATGGTACCTTCATCAGGCTCTTCTATACCTGCGATACATTTTAGAGTCATGCTCTTACCACAGCCAGATGCACCTAATAGAGCAGTTATTTCATTATGTGCAGAAAATTCAACGTCAAGTGTAAAATTATTATCTATAACCTTTTTAATATTAACGTATAGTGACATCAAATATCACCTCTTTTTGCTGTACTCTTACTTTGACGACTATTCCAAAAATTTATTAGCATTATTGATGTAAAGGACATGATACAAATAATTAAAACCCAATTAAATGCTTTTGCTCTGTCTCCAGCCTGTACTGCCGTATATACAGATATAGCCATTGTTTGTGTTCTGCCTGGAATATTACCCGCAAGCATTATTGTTGCACCAAATTCACCTAGCGCTCTGGCAAAGGAAAGGACTGTTCCTGCTACTATACTTGGTAACACATTTGGAATTACAATTTTATAAAACAATTTAAATTCTGATATACCAAGAGTTCTTGCAGAGTAAATCATATTTATGTCAAATTGTTCAAAGGCACCCCTTACAGTTCTATACATCAGAGGAAAGGCCACTACTATTGCTGCAATTACTGCCCCTATCCACGTAAATACAATTCTAATATTAAACTGTAATAAAAAACTCCCCAATAAACTATTTTTCCCAAAAATAACTAGCAGAAAAAATCCAACCACTGTAGGAGGCAAAACCATCGGCAAAGTAAATATACCATCAATAAGGCCCTTAAATCTCTTAGCCTTAAATACATACCAGGCTGCCAAAATTCCTAAAAAAACTGTAACTATTGTAGCTGTAAATGCTACTTTAAGTGATATGTAAAGCGGCGATAAATCCATAAGTTCTACCCCCATTTTTATTCATTTATTAAACTTTTGCAGTTGAATCTATCACTAAAAGGCTAGTAATATAAGGTGTGGCAGCATTATCAAATGAAAAGTAAATAATTTCAAAAACTAAGATAGTTTGTTTCACAACAAGTAATTGGTAATTTTGAGTATGGTTATACTTTTAATTCGAAAGTTTGGTTAGAAATAATCACATGAATTATTTACTCAACTTCAAAGCCATATTTTTTAAATATATTTTCAATTTCTGGTGTTGATAAATAGCTTAAAAATTCTTCAGCTTCCCCAGAGTGCTTACTGCTTTTTAGAACCACAGCAGGATATATTACTGGTTTATGACTGTTTACTGGTGCTTCACACACTACCTTTACTTTATCAGCTAAAGCAGCATCAGTTGCATAAACTACTCCACAATCAACATCTCCATTTTCTACCCATGTAAGAACTTGTCTTACATCACTTCCATAGTTTGCTTTTGGTTTAACTTTATCTAATATTCTAAGATAAGAGAATATCTCTTCTGAATACTGTCCAACTGGTACACTGCTCGGTTCTCCTAAAGCTATGGTAGATATCTTGTCAGTTGAGAGTTCCTCAAAGCTTGTAATATTCTTTTCATTGTCAGCAGGTGTTATTAATACAACTTTATTTATAAGAAGTTCTTTTTTTGTTCCTTCTTTTACTAAACCCTTTTCCTCAAGGGTAGTAACCTGCTTTTTTGACGCTGATATAAAAATATCTGCTGGTGCACCCTCTTCAATCTGTGTTTGCAGCGTTCCTGAAGAGCTAAAGGTACAGATTATATTAACATTTGGCTTAACGCTTTTATAAAGTCTTATAATTTCAGTTGTTACATCTGTTAAGCTTGCTGCAGCTGCTAGAAAAAGTTCTGTTTTTTCTGTTGACCTGCCAGCCTTAGTCTTCCTTACTTCAGTAACTGTGTTATTTGAAGTTCCAGATGGATAATTTTGTGAGGTTGCTGTTTCCGTATTACAAACTACTTGTATTAAAAAGCTTATAATTAATAGTAAAATTATTTTTTTTATTACAACTTTCATAAAACACACCTCCATCTCCACTTCTTAATATTTTTACTAATTATCTTTAAATAGAATTTCTCTAGCACTCTCTATTAAATCATTAATACATGAATAACTAGGTTTTATGTCAAAAAGCTTATCTGCTGCCCATATAAATTGACTAATATCACAATTTCCAGCACGTTCACCTATTCCAAAAAGAGTTGTATCTATAAAGCTTGCTCCAGCCTTTGCAGCTTCTAATGAATTAGCCACTGCCATCCCTAAATCATTGTGTGCATGAATACCTACTGAAATGCCAGTATTGCTAATAATATCGCGTATGGTTTGATATGTTCTCGACGGTGTCAAAACCCCTACTGTATCAGC